>CACYET010000034.1 GCA_902773515.1 uncultured Eubacteriales bacterium
CTTTAGGGAAAGGTGTCGAACGAAGTGAGGCGGAAGAGGTCGTTCCCTTTCCCCGTAGGGGTGGCGATGCGCCGCCCGCCCGTCATCATCCAAAGGAGGAACTTATGCCCATTCGGATACTGGACGCCGCGACGGTGGGGCGCATCGCCGCCGGCGAGGTGGTGGAGCGGCCCAGCTCCGTGGTGAAGGAGCTGATGGAGAACGCCATCGACGCGGGCGCGACGGCCGTCACCGTGGAAATCAAGGGCGGCGGCATCGAATACATGCGCGTGACGGACAACGGCTGCGGCATTGAGCCGGGGCAGGTCCGCCTCGCGTTTGAAAACCACGCCACATCGAAGCTGCAGAGCGCCGAACAGCTGGACGACATCCGCACGCTGGGCTTTCGCGGCGAGGCGCTTCCGTCCATCGCGTCCGTCTCCCACGTGGAGATGACCACCCGCGCCCGCGGGCAGGATACCGGCGTCAGGCTGAACATCGACGGCGGCGCGGACCTGCGCGTGAAGGAGACCGGCTGCCCCGAGGGCACGACCTTCGTGATGAAGGACCTGTTCTACAACATCCCCGTGCGCCAGGCGTTTTTGAAGAAGCCCGGCTACGAGGGCGGCCTCGTGGGCGACGCGGTGGCGCGGATGATCCTCGGCAACCCAGGCGTGGCCGTGCGCTACATCAACAACGGCGCGAACGTCTACCACAGCTTCGGCGACGGCAAGCTGCGCCACGCGGTGTTTGCCGTGTACGGCAAGGCCACCGCCGAGCAGATGGTGGAGGTGGACGCCAGCGAGGGCGGCGTTCGCGTCTACGGGCTGATCGGCGTGGGGGAGCTGGCGAAGGCCACCCGCGCGCACCAGCACTTCTTCATCAACGGCCGCTCCGTGCGCTGCCCGATGCTCTCCAAGGCGCTGGAGGAGGTCTGCCGCACGCGCGTGACCATCGGCCTGTACCCGATGTGCGCGCTGAACCTGGTGATCCCGCCGACGAGCGTGAACGTCAACGTGCACCCGAACAAGCTGGAGGTGCGCTTCAAGGACGAGATCGCCATGAGAAGCGCCTGCGAACGGCTGCTGGCCACGGCGTTCGAGGGCGAGCGCGTGTTGCAGCTGGGGCCGGATCGCCCCGTGGCGAAGCCCATCGAGCGCGTCGCCACGGTGCGCGAGATCGTTCCGCAGCCCGTGGAGCCGCCGCCTGCCGGGAAGCCTGCGAAGGTCGAGATACCGGCTGGAGAGCCCCCTAAGGTCGAAGCCAAGCCCATGGAACCCCCGAAAGCCGCGACGCCGACCGTCGAGGCGCCCGAAAAAGCGCCCAGGCAGGCCGTTCGCCGCGAAAAGCCCGTGCAGATGGACGTCTTCCAGCAGGTGATGCGCCGGGAGATCGAAAAGCTGGGTGCGACGAGCGCCTCCGCGCTTAGAGAGGACACGCTCAGCGGATACGAGCCGCCGAAGGTGCGCGCCGAGAGCGCACAGGCCGCGAAAGAAGACAGTATAGTAGATGATAAAAAACCGACGTCGGTTTATAATAATGCCGAGAAGCCCGTCTACAGGATCCTCGGCGTCGCACTGAAGACCTACATCCTGATCGAGGCCGACGATTCGCTGGTGCTGATCGACCAGCACGCGGCGCACGAGCGCTTGAACTACGAGAAATTCATGGCGCAGATGGAGGCCGGGCGCGGCTCCCAACAGCTGCTGACGCCGATGGTGCTGCGGCTCACGTCCCGCGAGATGGCACTGATCCAGGAAAACCTGGACGTGCTGCGTGATTCCGGCTACGACGTGGAGCCGTTCGGAGAGTCGGACATCCAGGTGCGCGCCGTGCCGTTCATACTGGGAAAGGCGGAGCTGAAGCCCGCGTTCATGGACGCGATCAACGCGCTGAACCGGCTGAAAAACGCCACGATCGACCTGCGCCGCGCGGAGGTGGCGCAGATGGCCTGCAAGGCCGCCGTCAAGGGCGGCGACGCGCTTAGCGAGATGGAGATCGAAGACCTCATCCGGCAGATGCTTGAGACCGGCGCGCCGCCGACCTGCCCCCACGGAAGGCCCGTGATGAAGGTCATTTCGCGCCGCGAGCTTGAAAAGATGTTCAAGCGGATACAGTGATGGAAAACGTGAGCAAACCGCTTCTGCCGGTGATCGCCGGACCGACGGCCTCCGGCAAGACCGCCGTGGCCGTGGCGCTGTGCAGGCGGATCGGCGGCGAGGTGATCTCGGCGGACTCGATGCAGATCTACTCCGGCATGGACGTGCTCTCCGCGATGCCCACGGCCGAAGAGATGGGCGGCGTCAGGCACCACATGATGGGCTGTATAAGCCCGCGGGAGAAGTACACCGCCGACGCCTATCGGGAGGCCGCGAAGGCCTGCATCGCGGACGTGATCGCCCGCGGGCGCATGCCCGTGCTCTGCGGCGGCACGGGGCTGTACATCGACGCCGTGACGCGCCCCATGAGCTTCTCCGAGCGCAGCGACGAAGCCCTGCACGCGCGCCTTCTGGCGATGGCGGATGAGCCCGGCGGCCGGCGCAGGCTGCACGAGCGCCTCCGCCAGATCGACCCGGAATCCGCGGCGCGGCTTCACGAGAACGACGTGCGCCGGGTTTCCCGGGCCATCGAGATCTACGAGCTCACCGGCGTGACCCAGACCGAGCACACGCGCCTCGACCGACAGCGGCAGGGGGATTACCGCGAGGTGATATTCGCACTCGACTGGCCGCGCGAGGCGCTTTACGCGCGCATCGACGCCCGCGTGGACGCGATGCTCGAAGCGGGGCTCGTCGACGAGGTGCGCGCGCTGATGGCAGACGAGCAAAGCCATCCCACGGCCATGCAGGCCATCGGCTACAAGGAGATCGCCGCCGCGCTGCGGGGGGAGATGTCGATGGACAAGGCCGTATACCTGACGCGAAAGGCCACCCGCAGCCTCGCCAAGCGCCAGCTGACCTGGTTCAGGCACGACGCGCGCGTGATCTGGCTGGAGGCGGAAGGGGAGAGCGCCGACGCGCTGGCCCTTCGGATGAAGGACATCCTTGAAAAGAAGTGTCAATCGCTGTAGAGGGAAGTGGGTTTCTTGAGGCGCAGGCTCGCCATCATCGCGCTAATTTTCGTATTATTGATCGCGCTGACCAGCTGTCGCAGGCTGGTGGAGCCGGAAAACAAGTCTATTTCCGTCTACGCGACATTCTGGCCGGTCTACGCGCTGTCGGACGCCGTGATGAAGGACGTGCCTGACGCGCGCCTTTGCCTGCTGGTACAGCCGCAGGACGGCTGCCTTCGCAGTTACGCGCTGTCGGACTGGGACGCCGCGATCCTCTCCCGGAGCGCCGACGCCGTGCTGATGGGCGGGCGCGGCCTGGAGAGCTTTGAAAGCGCGCTGTTCGGCTGGGGCGAAAGCGGCCCCGCGGTCTCGGCGGTGCTGTACAACCTCAAGCTCTGCAACGACGACCAACGCGCGGACGTCGAGCAGGAGAGCCACCTGAGCGGCCCGAACCCGCACCTGTACATGTCCATAGAGGGCGCGAAGCAGATCGTGGAGAGCGTCTGCGCGACGATGCAATCGCTGGACCCGGGCTACGCCGGCCTGTACATCCAAAACGCGCAGGACGCGCAGGGACGGCTGGACGCGCTGCTGAAGGAAAACCGCGCGCTGCTGACGAGCGTCGAGGGCGAAGATGTGATCCTGATGAACGAAGCGCTGATCTACGTCGCGCAGGACTACGGGCTGAACGTCGCGGACTGGATCGACCGCGAAAGCGGCGACGCGCTGGTCGGGAACGAACTGACGGCGCTGCTGGAGCGCCTTTCAGCGAGCCAGGCAGAGGTCGTATTGATCGAAAAGCAGGCTCCGCAGGCGCTTACGGAGGCGCTGGAGGCGGCCGGCTTCGCCGTGGCGCAGCTGGACGTGCTCTCGGCGCACCGCGAAGGCGAGGGCTTTGACGCATACATCGAAATTCAATCGGCCAACGCGCGGGCGATCTCAGAGGCGTTCGCGAAGGCCGAATCCATGGAGGACGCACATTGAAGCAGGTCATCATCTACACCGACGGCGCATGCTCCGGCAACCCCGGCCCGGGCGGCTGGGGCGCGATCCTGATGTACAAAGAAAAAAAGCTGGAAATCTCGGGCTACGAGGAGCGCACGACCAACAACCGCATGGAGCTGATGGCCCCGATCCAGGCGTTGGCGCGGCTGAAGGAGCCCTGCGAGGTGAAGCTCTATTCCGACAGCGCGTACCTCGTGAACGCCTTTCGCAAGGGCTGGCTGGACAACTGGCAGCAAAAAAACTGGCTCAAAAGCGACAAAAAGCCCGTCGAAAACCAGGATCTATGGAAGGAGATCCTGAAATACGCGGGCGTCCACCGCATCGAGTGGATCAAGGTGAAGGGCCACGCGGACAACCCGTACAACAACCGCTGCGACGAGCTGGCCACGGGAGAGATCAAACAGCACAGGGTACAGATTTAAATTTTTTAATCGCCTTCCTCCGCGGGCGCTTCGACCGGCTCCTCGCGCAGACGCACCTTTCGCGCAGCCATGCGCCTTCGATCGTCGGACATGGCGGCGTAGTGCTTGCGGGTGGTGTTCACGTCGCTGTGGCCCAGCACGTCGGCCACGAGGTAGATGTCGCCGGTCTCGTGGTAGAGGTTCGTTCCGAAGGTACTGCGCAGCTTGTGCGGGCTCAGGTGCTTTTTCAGCGGCGCGGCAAGTGTGGCGTACTTCTTGACCATCAGCTGCACGGCGCGCACCGATATGCGCTTGTTTTGCAGCGACAGGAACAGCGCGTCCTCGCTGCCGGGCTGCGGCGTGATCTCGCGGCGCAGCTTCAGATAGTCCTGCAACACCTGGGCGACCTCGTCCGGGAAGTAGAGTATGGCCTGGCTGCCGCCCTTGCGCGTGACCAGAAAGCCGTTGATGGAAAAATCGATGTCGTCCACGTTGATGCCCACCAGCTCGCTGACGCGAATGCCGGTGCCCAAAAACAGTGTCAAAATGGCCAGATCACGCTTTTTTGTGTGGTCGTTGTACTTTTTTTGGCGTTCCGAGAGCATCTCGCCGGACTCCACGAGGTCCAGCATGTGGGCCACCTCGTCGATCTCCAGCCGTATGATCGGCTTGTTGTGGCGCTTGGGCATGTCCACCAGCGAGGCCGGGTCTGACTCGATATAGCCGTTTTTATACAGGAATTTGTAAAAACTGCGTAAAGACGACAATTTGCGCATCTTGCCGAGATCCTGGTTGGAAAACTCGACGTCGTCCTTGATGTAGAGGCCGAGAAAGTCCAGGTACATGTAGATGTCGCGCGACGTTACTTTGGACAGGTCCGAGACGTCCAGCGTCCGCGGCGATTTGTCTGCGAATTTGGGCAGCTCGCTGACCAGGAAGCCGAAGAACAGCTTTAGATCGGACACGTAGGCGTAGCGCGTCAACGGCTGGGTCGTGGAGTCGATGGCGTTGATGAAATCGAAGCAGACGTCGGGAAGCTCGCGCAGCGCGGACCGCGTCAACAGTTGCAGCTCCTTGGCGCGTTCTTCGGCAAAGGTGGACATACAGGGCGTTCCTCCCGTCAAAATGGCCATATCTTTTCGCAAAAGCTGTCTTTTGCGCAGAGTTTAAGGGAATGGCACCGAGCCCGGCGGCCATCCCCCCGGTCACGTTTCAATGTCGTTTTTCGTCGGACAGCGCGCGCTTTGTCGGCGTTCCGTCCGACTTCTGATCCTTGAAGCAGTCGAACGGCACCGTGCCGTCGGTCTCTTCCAGGTCTTTGCACAGCTGTTCGTAGGCTTCGGCGCCGGAGCCGTCGTCGATGATCTCGTCGATCTCCACGGCGTTGTAGTCCGCGCCGGTGCGCACGCACTTCATGCAGTTGTCGCAGATCTTGTTGGGGTCCAGGTCGCAGACGTTGCACTCGCCGCAATCGTCGCACAGCTTGGTCTCGTCCAAAACACAATACTTCTCAGCCATGTTCTCCCCCGGTCAATCCTCGTCGACCACCTGATGGCCCAGCTTGTTCACGCAGCGCTTCACGGCGTCGCGGCTGTTGCCCCAGGGCTTGTCCTGGTTGCGATAGTCGAATTTGTTGGTAAACCACTCGATTTCGCCCTCGAGGCGGTCAAAATTCTTCATTTCGATGTCCGTCAGCGTGTCCACGAAGCGCTTGAGCACGTCGCCGGACAGGTGCTTCGGGGCAATCTCCAGCGCCTGCGCGTAGTGCTTCAGGCACATGCCCTTTGATTCGGCGAACAGCTTTGGAAACTCGGCCTCATGCTTGTACATGTATATCACTGTATACATGTACCTCTCCATGGTCTCGCGGATGCGCTCGCACATCAAACATGTGTTCTGCATCTTCTCCAGTTCGCCGACCACGTCGCCGAACGCCGCGCCCTTCTGTGAGCCCAGGCGCTTGAAGATGGGCTTTCCGGCCTCCGCGGCGGCGGCGTCCCGGGCCTTCTGGGCGTTTTCCTTCAGCGCCTTCATGCTCTCCTTCATGTAGGTGTGCGTCATCAGCGCCAGGCCCAGGCGGTTGCCGGCCACGTACATCAGCTTGAAGTGGTCGGCGCAGAAGCCCTTTTTATTGACCTCTATGCGCTGGCTGGGCTCCATCACCGACTCGCCCAGGAAATAATCGACGTTCGACGCCTCCACCTTCGCGTTCAGCAGGCAGAGCGGACATTCGCAGTCCTGCCGGTAGCTCTCCCAGATGGGCGCGGTATCGATGTGCTGCTTCACGGATGATCACTCCCTTTCGTCCATTGTAGCAGGTTTTTTCCAAAAATACAAGAGAGCCGCCGAAGCGGCCCTCGTCGTTCTCACGCCTTCTGCTTGAAGCTGCTGTGGCACTTGCCGCACGTGACCGTCACCTCGCCCACCTTGCGCGGCAGGCGCAGCCAGGCGTGGCACTGCGGGCACTTGTAGTACTTGTACTTGCGCATGTTCTTGGCGCGGTTCACAAACTGCTTCAGGCTCGACCGCCAGCCGCGCCAGAACGTCAAAAACTTCGCATTCTCGGCGTAGCGCTTCTCGATCTTTCGCGAAAACATCCTGTAGATGGAAAAGCCGTAGGCCACGAGGCTGACCAGGTAGAAAAGCCCGATGCGCGTGATGCTCGAAAGCATCGACAGCACCACGCCCAGCACCAGCAGCGCCAGCGAGAGCTCGTCCGGCCCGCGACGCCCCACCATCAGCCTGCGAAGCCCCTCCTTTATCTTCTGCATGAACGACATCTTCATCCTCCTCCTCTAAGCCGCTCCGGGTCACCAGCGGCCGTAGTAGCCGCCCCCGCCGCAGCAGTTGCACAGGCAGTTGCACAGCAGGTTGATGGCGCAACAGCTGAGCAGCGGGTTCGCGCACAGCCCCGTGGGCACGGTGAAGCCGCGGGTCGCCCCGTTCTGCTGGTAGTAGCGCGCGCCGCCCTCCAGCCGGCTGAGCAGCGCCCGGTATTCAAAGCTGCCCGGGTCCATGCTGACGGCCTGGCGGGCGTAGTTCAGCGCCGCGACCCGGTTGCCCAGGCCCAGGCTGGCCTCGCCGCACAGGTAGTACCACTCGGCGCTGCGCTCCATCACGCCCTCCAGCACGTTCATGGCCTCCTGGAAGTGTCCGGCGCGGATGTAGTTCCGCGCGGCCTGCATGTGCGGATTGGCGGAGGTGTAGCCGCCGCCGTAGCCGCCCGCCCCGGCGCCGTAGGGCCCGCCGTAGGGACCGCTGCCGTAGCTGCCGTAGCCGTAGGACGAGCCGCCGGGGCCGCCCGTGCCTTCCCGGCGCATCTTCATCACCATGGAGTAGGCCTCGTTGACCTCTTTCATGCGCGCCTCCGCCTGCGCGGAGCCGTTGTTCACATCGGGATGGTACTTCTTGGCCAGCGCCCGGTAGGCCTTCTTGATCTCCTCGTCCGTCGCCTGGGGTGAAACGCCCAATACGCGATAGGGATCCTGCATCACTCTGCTCCTTTTCCTTGCGCGCCCCGCTTCTTCTGAATGAGCGCGTACTTGCTCCAAACTCCGGAATACATAATGTTCCGGAGGATATCCGCGTCCAATACCACCGGCAGCTCCTCAAATGCCTGCGTGGCGTCCGCGATCATCATCGTCAGCGCCGTCTTGCACAGCGTCTCGTAGTCCTCCCGGTCCCGAAGGCCCCTGAGCGGGTTGTAGCGGCCCTTGCGGGCGTCCCGCGGCAGGTCCTCGTAGGCGTCCATGAAGTAGATGAACCGCCCCAGGCCGTCGCCCACGGCGCGCAGCGCGTCGGAGAAGGCCGCGTCCCCGGGCCAGACGAACAGCTCGCCCAGCATCCTGCCCGTGGCGTTCACCGGCGCGTCCACCTGCTGAAGGCCCCGCGCCTCGATGGCGTGGATCTCGTCGAGCCACGCTTCGATGGCCGCGCACTTTTCGGGATAATCGGCCTTTGCCTTCTGGTAGGCTCGCCTGAGCAGCGCACCCTCCCCGGCGGCGATCAGGTCGCGATCGTCCGTCCAGTTGTCGAGGCACTTGTGATACGCCAGCGCCGCGTTCATGTCCGCCGCGTAGTCCATCACCGGCGTGAGCACGTAGTCGTGCGCCTTCACCGGGTGCGCCGGGCAGCGCTCGCGGCCCGATCGCTCCCCCGGCTCGTACACCGCGTTCAGCAGCATCGACAAAAACGTCATGTCGTAGCTGAGTGCCGCGGCGGAGGTCAGTCCGTGCCGCCTGCGCAGCGTGGCGCACAGGCCGCAGTAGAACGCGCGGAAGCGCTGCTGGCGCTCCTTGGAGAGCGATTCGGGATTGGTGATCACGTATCCGAACATGCCGCGCCTCCCGATTTCAGCGATGGCGCTATTATACCGCGCCATTGTAAACATATCATCAACTGCCGGGCCCAAATCATACCGTGCCGCCAATTTAACGCGTCATTGGCGCCGTTCGACGGCCATGGCGGGTATTATACGGGCGTTTTATCAACCGAATGTGAATTTGCACCGCGTCACAGTGTTTCAATATGTTGTTAATATTTCTGTTATGTTTCAGATGTGTTGAATGTCGCGCGCAATATACCGGAGTCTGTATTTACAGACCGGCGTCGGTTCTGTGCAGCCCCAGCGCGGCGACGGCCTGAGCCACGCTCTCCACGCCCAACACCTGCATGCCGTCGGGCACGCGCAGATTCCGCAGGTTGTACTTGGGAAGGATCAGGTGATCAAAGCCCAGCCTCGCGCACTCGGCGATGCGGCGCTCCGCCTGCGAGATGGCGCGCACCTCGCCCGCCAGGCCCACCTCGCCCATCACCGACCAGCCCGCGCCGATGGCGCGGTTTCGATGGGAGGACGCGATGGCGGCGCACAGCGCCAGATCCGCCGCGGGCTCTGTCAGCGACATGCCGCCGGCGATGTTGATGTACACGTCCTGGTCGTACATTCGAAGCCCGACGCGCTTTTCCAGCACCGCCAGCAGCAGCGCCAGCCTCCCCTGGTCCACGCCGCTGGCCATGCGCCGGGGATTGCCGAACACGGTGGTGGACACGAGCGCCTGGACGTCCGTAAGCAGCGGCCTGGAGCCCTCCATCGCGCACATCACCACCGAGCCGCTGGCGTCGTGGGCGCGCTCGGAGAGCAGCGCCTCGCTGGCGTTCTGCACCTCGCGCATCCCCTGCTCCGTCATCTCAAACATGCCCAGCTCGTTGACCGAGCCAAAGCGGTTCTTCACCGCGCGCAGCAGCCTGTACTGGTGCTGCCGGTCGCCCTCGAAGTAGAGCACGGCGTCCACCATGTGCTCGAGGATCCTCGGGCCCGCGATCGCGCCCTCCTTGGTGACGTGGCCCACGAGGAACACGCTGCATCCGCTGACCTTCGCCAGCCGCATCAGCATCGACGCGCACTCGCGCACCTGCGAAACGCTGCCCGGCGCGCTGGCCATCTCCGGCCGGTACATGGTCTGGATGGAGTCGACGACCATCACCGTGGGCGAAAGTTCCTGCATGCGGCGCTCGACGGTGTTCATGTCGTTTTCGGACAGCACGAAGAACCCGGCGTCGGACGCGCCCAGGCGACGTGCGCGCAGCTTGATCTGGCGCGCGGATTCCTCGCCGGACACGTACAGCGCCGTCGCGCCTTCCGCCGCCATGTTCGCGCACAGCTGCGTCAGCAGCGTGGACTTGCCGATGCCCGGATCGCCGCCCACCAGAACGAGCGAGCCGTCCACCACGCCGCCGCCGAGCACGCGGTCCAGCTCGGCGATGCCGCTGGAGCGGCGCTCCATGGCCTCGTCGGGGATCTCGTCCACGCGCACGGCCTGCGCGTCGCTGCCGGGAGCGCGCTTCAGCTTCTTCTCCTCCGCCCTGACCGCGGGGGCGCTCTCCTGCTCCTCCAGCGTGTTCCAGCTGCCGCAGTCCGGGCACTTGCCCAGCCACTTGGGCGTCTCGTAGCCGCACTCCGTGCAGACGTATATCGTTCTGACCTTCGCCACGGTATTTCCCTCCGAAGCCGCACATGCGGCGGTAATATTGTGAACAATTCCAAATAAGTATACCATGATTGTCGGCGTGCTGCCCTGAACGCTTCGCTAAGCCTTCGGCAACGGGGCCCGCCGACCCGGAAAACCTTCGGCTTTCCTAATCATTATACCATATGTGCCCCGCCCCGTGAAGCAGGAGCGCGGTTTTGTTTACCTGTTTTTATAATAATTGACCAAGGCTCGACTTGCCAGAAAGCGAAATCCAGCCTATAATAGTGTGTAAGGTTTTTCGAGGAGCATGACATGGCCGAGTCCGAAGAGAAGAAGCGCACAGCGAAAAAGGAGATCCCGATACCGAAGCCCACGTCCGGGGCTTCGGACGATGTGCTGCGCGACGAAACCGGCCTGTACGGCGACGAGGCGGAGATAACCCCGCGCCGCCGCAAGCGCACCGACGCACGCGTGCCCATCATGCACCGGCGCAAGGAGGCCGCGGAGCCTGAGGACGGCGCCGACGAGGCAAAGGACGAGGCGCCGGAGAAGAAATCCGAAAAGAAGGCCGACAAGGCCGCGGCGTTCCCGAAGGTCGCCCCCAAGCGCAAGAAGAAGGTCAAGCGCAAGAAGCGGCGCGTATATCGCTCGCTGTACGAGCTGATGAGCGCCACCGGTCCCGACAGCTTCTTCAAGCCCATCCGGCTGTTCGGGCAGGAGATCCGCTTCTGGCCGCTGATCGTGCTCGCCGCCATCGCCATACTCGCCGGCGGCGTGATGCTGAACAACAGCAACCTCGTCGTCACCGAGCAGACCGTGACCGTGGTCGGCCTGCCGAACGACCTGGAGGGCTACCGCATCGTGGTGCTCTCGGATATGAACGGCAAGCGCTTCGGCGACAGCCAGAGCCTGCTTTTGAGGACGCTGAACGGCCTCAAGTACGACGCGATATTCTGCGTGGGCGACATGGTGGGCAAGTCCGGCAACGCCGAGCCCTTCTGGGAGTTCATCGAGGGCCTGCGCGACCCGGGCAAGGTGTACTTCATCTGCGGCGACAGCGACCCCGGGCCCTACATCAAGGGCGCGCGCGGCACGGAGGGCGTGCTCTCCCAGCTGATCCTGGAGGACTGGATCCTCGGGGCCGTGGAGCGCGGGGCGCACTACGTGGATGCGCCAACGTCCATCGCGGTGAAGAAGTCGACGCTGTGGCTCTCCCCCGCCACGATGCTGAACCTGGAGGCGATCTCCACGCTGGAGACCTGGCAGGACCAGACCGATCAGGAAGTGGACGGCGTGCGCAGCGGCATCAACGAGGACTACACCACGCTGCCGCTGACCACCTACCGCATGAAGCTGGCGCAGCAGCTCTACGATTCCCAGCGCGCCATGAGCGCATCGGACATCCACATCTCCCTGGCGCACGAGCCGCCCACGGACGCCTTCATCTACACCAGCGAGGACCACGATTCCGTCAACGAACGCTTCCTGTACTCGCCGGAGCTGATCGTCGCCGGGCACTTCTGCGGCGGCGTCTGGCGGATCCCCGGCGCGGGCGCGTTCTACGTGCCGGACGCCACCATGGACCGCGGCGGCTGGTTCCCGAAGCAGGAGGACGTGGCCGGGCTGTCCGTCGTCGGCGAGACGCAGGTGTACATCACGCGCGGCCTCTCCACCAACGGCAAGACGCCGCTTTTGCCGTTTAGGCTCTTCAACGAGCCGGAGATCT
>CACYET010000035.1 GCA_902773515.1 uncultured Eubacteriales bacterium
CATCTCGAGCACCTGCGCGCGGATGCGGTCGGCCTCGGCGAAATCGCGCGCCTTCTTGGCGTCCACGCGCGCCTGCACCAGCGCCTTGACGTCCTCGGGCACGGTGTCGGCCTCCTTCATCAGAAGGCCCAGCACCTCGTGGACCATCGTGTTCAGCATCTGAAGGCCCGCTTCGACGGCAGCCTTACTGGGCTGCTTTGCGTCGGCGAGCGCGGTGTTCATGTCGCGCACGTATTCAAACAGCACGCCCATGGCCTCGCTGGTGTTCAGATCGTCGCACATGGCGTCGTCGAACTGGTCCACAAAGCCCCTGCCGCGCTCGACGAAGGCCTGCTCCTCGTCGTTCAGTTCGCGGTCGGGCGCGTGGTCCAGCGCGAACAGCGCGTTGTTGCGGGCGGTGTAGAGGCGCTCCAGGCCGGCCTTGGCCTGCTCCATCAAATCGCGCGAGAAGTTGATGGGGCTCCTGTAGTGCGCCGACAGCATGAACATGCGCACGACCTCGGGGTCGAACTCCTTGGAGATGTCGCGCACGGTGAAGAAGTTGCCGGCGGATTTCGACATCTTCTTGTTGTCCACGTTGATGTGGCCGTTGTGCATCCAGTACTTCGCGAACGGCTTGCCCGTCGCGCCCTCGGACTGCGCGATCTCGTTCTCGTGGTGGGGGAAGATCAGGTCCACGCCGCCGCAGTGGATGTCAAACGTCTCGCCCAGGTACTTCATGCTCATGGCGCTGCACTCGATGTGCCAGCCGGGGCGTCCCTCGCCCCACGGGCTCTTCCAGAAGGGCTCGCCGGGCTTCTTGGCCTTCCAGAGCGCGAAGTCCATCGGGTGGCGCTTCAGGTCGCCCACCTCCACGCGCGCGCCGGACTCCAGGTCGTCCAGGTTTTGGCCGATCAGCCGGCCGTAGTTGCTGCGCCAGGCCTGCGTGTCAAAGTACACGTCGCCGTTTTCCACGCGGTACGCAAGGCCCTTCGCCTCCAGCTTCTTGATCAGGCCGATGATCTCGCCGATGTGCTTCGTTGCGCGGGGGTGCACGTCGGCCTTCTCCACGCCGATGGCCTCGGCGTCCTTGAAGTACTCGGCGATGTACTTCTCCGCGATGGCCTCGACGGTGGTGCCCTCCTCGTTGGCCCGCTTGATCATCTTGTCGTCGATGTCGGTGAAGTTCTGCACGAACGTCACGTCGTAGCCCAGGTGCCGCATGAAGCGGCGCAGCGTGTCGAAGATGATGAAGGGGCGGGCGTTGCCGATGTGGAAGTAGTTGTATACGGTCGGTCCGCAGGCGTAGATGCCGCACTTGCCCTCGTGTACGGGCACAAACGGCTCCTTCTTTCGGGAAAGCGTGTTGTAGATCATCATCTGCTTCATGACCATTACCTCCTTGCGGCACGCGACGCCCGCGTCCGCGGGAATTGATTTTGTATCATTATAGTGACGCGGGGCCGGGGTGTCAAGGCGCGCCCGGTAAAATCTGCCGCGCGGGTTGCGCGGGAGAAAATTGTGCGGTATAATGAACATGACACACTGATGTCCGGTTTATCGGCGTAGGATGGGGATGTGATCGGATATGAAGCTGGACAGGATGATCGGCATGCTTGCGCTGCTTTTGCAGCGCGGCAGCGTCACCGCGCCCCAGCTGGCCGAGCGCTTTGAGGTCTCGCGCCGCACCATCCAGCGCGACGTGGACGCGCTCTGCCGGGCGGGCATCCCCATCGCCTCGCGCCAGGGCTCGGGCGGCGGTTTTTCGCTGTTGGAGGGCTACCGGCTGGACGGCGCGCTGCTCACCGGGCCGGAGATGCAGGCGATACTGGCCGGACTGCGCTCGCTGGACAGCGTCAGCGGCACGCGGCGCTACGCCCAGCTGATGGAAAAGCTGTCCGCGGGGTCGGGCGCCGTGCTGCCCGGGGACGGACACATCCTCATCGACCTCGCCAGCTGGTACAGGGGCCCGCTGTCGGAGAAGATCGAGGCGATCCACGCCGCCATCGAGGCCGGCCGCCGCGTATCCTTCCGCTACTTCGCGCCGTCCGGCGAGGACACGCGTGAGATCGAGCCCTACTACCTCGTGTTCCAGTGGTCGAGCTGGTACGTGTACGGCTGGTGCCTCGCGCGACGGGACTGGCGGCTGTTCAAGCTGAACCGGCTGACGGACCTCAGGACGGGGGAAGAGTTCGAGAAGCGCAACGCGCCCTGGCCGGACCTGAGCAACGCGCGCGTGTTCCCCGAGCACTGGCGCGTGAAGGCGCTGGTGGAGCCGCGATACCGCTGGCGGCTGATCGAGGAGTACGGCCCCGACTGTTGCCGGGAACAGCCGGACGGACGGCTGCTGTTCGAGGCGGGCTTCACCGACCGCGACAACGCGCTGGCCTGGCTGCTCTCCTTCGGCGACGGCGCGGAAGTGATCGAACCTGAGGAGTTCCGCGCGGAGATGGGGAGGATCGTCGGAAGACTGTCCGCTATCTATGACTCTGAACAACGGAAGGAGCGGTAAAACAGAGCTGTTTAACGTTGCGTTCAGATTCTTCGACTCCGTCCCGCTTACAGCCGGACTTCGCTCAGAATGACAGGGTCGCGTCTCTCGTGTCATCCTGAGCGGAGCGCAAGCGGAGTCGAAGGATCTTAACCGATTGCGCAACAGCGCCTTCTATACTACGACCCACCACGAAAGGAGAAACCCATGCGCTACGACTGGATGGACGAATACCTGATGAAGAAGCGGGCGGTGACGAAGGACCTGCAGGCCGAGTGGAACTGGATCCGCTACAAGATCGGCGACAGGATGTTCGCCGCGATCCTGCTGGACGACAATGACAACAAGCCCGTCTACATCAACCTGAAGCTGGAACCGGCGGAGGGCGAATTCCTGCGCGGGCAGTACCGGGACATCATCCCCGGCTACTATTCCGACAAGCGCTGCTGGAACTCGGTCATGCCCGACGGCGAGGTGCCGGACGAGCTGCTCCGGGGCCTGCTCGACAAGTCGTACATGCTGGTGCTGCGGGGCTTCAGCAAGAAGAAGCAGCGGGAGATACTGGGCCTTTCCGTGTGCGGCACGGACTGCTCGGCCTGCTACTGCCGCGACATGTGCGCGGGCTGCAACGCGGCCTGCGGCAAGGTGTTCCACATGCCCGAGGGACAGGCCTGTCCGATCTACGCCTGCTGCGTGGGCCGCCACCGCTACGCCACCTGCGCGGAGTGCGCCGACATGCCCTGCGACCTCTGGCGCGCCGCCCGCGACCCGAGCTACTCCGACGAGGCCTTTGAGGCGTCGATCACCGAGCGCGTGGGAAACCTTAGGGGTGTGTGAGGTGCGGCGCGCGACTCAATGAAGGTATAACAGATCCTTCGCTCCGCTCAGGATGACGGCGTTTTGCGCGATTGTCATCCTGAGCGGAGCGAAGGATCTGTTCGTTGTGGGTTTGAATACCCTATGTGTAAGTCGTGGCCGTTACGCCGTCCGGCTCATTTTATAGATCTTGTACGCCTCGTCCAGCACGGGGCGGTCGCCGTCGTAGGTCAGCATTTCCCGCGCCTTTTTCACGGGATAGTAGCTGCCGTTCAAAAAGCCCTGGTCGTAGGAGACGTGGAAGCTCTTGTCCAGCGCCCGCATCGCGAACCACTGGATGCGGTTGCTGATGTCCTTGCCGCGGCTCTCGGAGAAGAAGTCATAGCGGGTGTTGCCCGCGATGCCGATGATCTCGGCATGGATGCCGGCCTCGTCCTCCACGCGCCAGAGCGCCACGTCGTTGGAGCGGTTGCAGTTGCGAATGACGCCCTTGGGCATCACCCATTCGCCGCGGTCGCTCATCAACAGGAATACTTCGTCATCGCAGAATACGATGCCGCCCGCACAGTTGCGAATCGCGCCTGCCATAGTGAATCACCTTCCTTTTTGACGACGATATGATAGCACAAACCGGCCAAAAATGCAAATGCCAATATGCGACAGGCGAAAATGCCGTTCAAGCGGCTTTTTTGGGTGGACAAAGGGAGATAATGATGGTAAAATTAACATGGAGTAGGGAGTAGGGAGTAGGGAACAGGGAACAGGGAACAGGAGGTATGTCCCATGAACGAAACGCTGGCAAGGTGGATCGGCGAGAGTGAGCGCATCGTGTTCTTCGGCGGCGCGGGCGTGTCCACCGAGAGCGGCATCCCCGATTTCAGGAGCGTGGACGGCCTTTACAACCAGGAGTACGCCTATCCGCCCGAGACGATCCTGAGCCACACCTTCTTCATGCGCAGGCCGGAGGAGTTTTTCCGCTTCTACCGAAACAAGATGCTCTTCCCGGATGCCCAGCCCAACGCCGCGCACAGGAAGCTGGCGCAGTGGGAGGCGGAGGGGAAGCTCTCCGCCGTGGTGACGCAGAACATCGACGGGCTGCACCAGAAGGCGGGCTCGAAGAAGGTGTACGAGCTGCACGGCTCCGTGCTGCGCAACTACTGCATGCGCTGCGGCAAGTTCTTCGACATGGACTACGTCATGCGCGCGGAGGGCGTCCCGATGTGCGAGTGCGGCGGCACCGTCAAGCCAGACGTCGTGCTCTACGAGGAGCCGCTGGACGACGCCGTGGTGGCCGACGCCTGCAAGGCCATCGAGCAGGCCGACATGCTCATCATCGGCGGCACGTCGCTGAGCGTCTACCCGGCCGCCGGGCTGATCGACCTGTACCGCGGGCACCGGCTGGTGCTGGTGAACAAGTCCGCCACGCCGCGCGACAGCCGCGCGGACCTGATCGTGCGCGATCCCATCGGCCAGGCGTTCGCCGAGCTGCCCTGAGCGTGGCCGGACGCATCGACGCCTTCCCGCCGGTGGCCCCGCCCGGGGCGCGCGTGCTGATCCTGGGCAGCATGCCGAGCGTGGAATCGCTGAACCAGGGCTTCTACTACGCCCACCCGAGAAACGCCTTCTGGCGCATCCTTGCCGAGGTGTACGGGGAGGATGTGCCGCGGGACATCCCCGGGAAGGTCGCGCTGCTCACGGCGCACGATTTGGCGCTGTGGGACGTGCTGAAGAGCTGCGAGCGCGAGGGCTCGCTGGACAGCGCGATCCGGCATCCCGAGCCCAACGACTTTACGGGCCTGTTCGAGCGCTGCCCGCGCATCGAAAAGGTGCTTTTCAACGGCGGCACGGCGTACAGCCTCTTCATGAAGCACGCGTCCGGAACCCTCGCGGGGCGGAGCTGGGCGCGCATGCCCTCCACCAGTCCCGCTTACACACTATCCTATGAAAGGAAGCTGGCGCTCTGGCGCGACGGTCTAGAGTGTGTTTCTAAATACCAGAAGCGCATTTTCGGCGTCTAGAGCTGCATTTCTGTGTTGCTTTCCCTTGACTTAGCCTCACTAAGCCTGCGGAAAAGCGCCTTGAAATGCAGCCCAAGGTGCCGCGTCAAAATCTCTGATTTTGCCGTGGCAGTCCGGCCTAAAGGCCGGACCTGAAAACCCTTTGGGTTTTCAGCCTCTACGCTCGAAACTGCATCTCCCGGTATTTAGAAACACACTCCCGTGAACCGCGGCGCGGAGGCCCGGGTACAGAATCATGAGCATCAATCCATGTGACATTCTTCGCAAAAAGCGCTTCGGCGGCGAGCTGAGCGAGCAGGAGATCCGCGCCTTCGTAGAGGGCATCGTCGACGGCAGCTTCGCCGACTACCAGGCCTCGGCCCTGCTGATGGCCATCTGCATCAACGGCATGACCGACCGCGAGACCCTTGCGCTGACGATGGCGATGGCGAAATCCGGCGACATGCTGGACCTGTCGGACGTGCCCGGCGTGAAGGCCGACAAACACTCCACCGGCGGCGTGGGGGACACCACGTCGCTGATTCTCGTGCCCCTGGTGGCGGCCTGCGGCGTGAAGATGGCCAAGATGTCCGGCCGCGGGCTGGGCTTCACCGGCGGCACGCTGGACAAGCTGGAGTCCATCCCCGGCATGAGCATCGGCCAGGACATCGACCATTTCAAGAATCAGGTGCGCGACGTGGGCTGCGCCATCATCGGCCAGACCGCGGAGCTCGCCCCGGCGGACAAGGTTCTCTATGCGCTGCGCGACGTGACCGCCACGGTGGACTGCCTGCCGCTGGTGGTGTCGTCGATCCTCTCCAAGAAGCTGGCGGCAGGCTGTGACGTCGTCGTGCTGGACGTGAAGAGCGGCAGCGGCGCGATCATGGACACGCCCGAGAAGTCGCGCCAGCTGGCCGAGACGATGGTGCGCATCGGCAACATGAGCGGCAAGCGCTTCTCCGCGCTGATCACCGACATGGACCAGCCGTTGGGCAACTACATCGGCAACGCCCTGGAGGTGGAGGAGGCCATCGACGTGCTGGCCGGGCGCACGAAGGGCGAACTGAAGGACGTCGCGCTCACGCTGGGCGCGCACATCCTCCGGAACGCCGGGGCGGCCCCGAGCGTCGAGGCGGGCATCGCCATGCTCGAGGAGAAGATCGCAAGCGGCGAGGGCCTCAAAAAGCTGGGCGACATGATCGAGGCGCAGGGCGGCGACCGCCGCGTCGTGGAGTACACGTCGCTGCTGCCGAAGGCCCCCGCGCGCGTGGACCTGACGGCCGAGCGTTCGGGCTACATCACCCGCATGATCACCAGCGACATCGGCAACGCCGCGAAGCTGCTCGGCGCGGGCCGCGAGCGCAAGACGGACGAGCTGGACCTGTCCGTGGGCATCGTGATGCGCAAGCGCCTGGGCGAACAGGTGAAGCGCGGCGACGTGCTGGCGACGCTGCACGTGGGCGAGAAGTCCGACAGGGTCGGCGCGTTCAACCTGCTGAAGAAGTCCATCGTCATCGGGGACGCGCCCATTGAGGTGCCGCCGCTGATCCAGGCGGTCGTGGAGTGATCGGAACAAGACATGAGCAGGAACAGGGGCGCGGCGCGGGGACCTGAAAACCCTGCGCCGCAAGGGAAGAGCCTATTCAGGTCGCCGACGGGCGGCCTGCGCGGGGGCTGGCTGCTGGCAGTCAGCCTTCTGTGCTGTGCGCTCGTCGCCGTCGGATTGCGCCGGGCGCTGCTGGCGCTCTTCGCGGCGCTGTTTCGCGCCTGGGGCGTGAACGCCGACACCGCCCATCTCGCGCCGACGTGGGCGAGGCTGCTGTTTCGCTGGCACGGCGGCATCGCCTCCGCGCTCGTCGCGTCGGGGCTGATCGCGCTGTCCGCCGGGCTGCGGAAGCTGTGGGCTATTGATCAAGGCACAAAAAAAGTCTTCCTTACGAAGGAAGGAAAGGATAAAAAAGCCGGGATCTTCGCCCGATTCGCCCTCCTCGGCCTATCCCTGCCGGTCGTCGCCACGCTGCCAGCGCTGCTCTTCGACAGCGTCCGACCCCAGTGGCCGCTGACCGCGCCGCGCTTCACCCTGGCGCTCATCCCGCTGCTCGCCGTCAACCTGCTGTCCGCGCTCGCCGCGGAGGCGTTCACATGGCGCGTGCTCTACGACGGCCTGAAGCCGCGCTGGGGCGCGAAATGGGCCGCGGCCATCGCCGTCGCCGCGTACTTTGTCATGGCCAGCGGTTGGGCCGGGAACGCGGTCGGGGCGGTGAACGTCGCGCTGATGGGCCTCATGGGCTGCGCCGTCTACGCCCGCCGCGGCCTGTGGGCGTCCGTCGGCCTGCGCTTCGGCTGGAGCGCCGCCGCGACGCTGCTGCTGGGCTTCGGCGGGAGCGAGGCCGCCGTCTACCGCTTCTACGGCGTGTCGGAGGCGCTGCTCACCGGCGGCGACGCCGGGCCCGCCTGCGGCCTGACCGCGACGCTCCTGCTGGTCGCCGCGCTCGCGTGGCTGGGGAGGCGCTACGGCCTGTATACCCTCAAGACCCCCGACACCACGCGCGCGTCGAACGGCAGGTCCTCGTAGATCTCCCCGTCGATCTGGATCGGCATCGGGCCGTCGGATTCGATGCGCAGGCTCGAATCCCGCCGGAAGGCCGTGGTGCGCATCGTCAGTATCTTGCGCTTCATCAGCTTGATGAAGGCGCGGGGGATGCCCGGGCGGGTGATGTCGTCGACGATCACGATGTCCAGCAGCCCGTCGTCGATCCTGGCCTCCGGGCAGATCGGGATGCCGCCGCCGATGCGCTGCCCGTTCCCGGCGCAGGCGATGAACGCGCGGTGCTCGCGCGGGCCGTCTCCGGTGATCTCGGTGAACCGCCGCTTCTTGTACACGAACAGCGTGATGATCAGCGAGGCCAGGTAGGCCGCGGAGCCCTTCAGGCGCTTCATGCGGCCGTAGCGGCGCAGGATGTCCACGTCGATGCCGGTGCCGATGGCGTTGATGCCCCGAACGCCGCCGCACTCCAGATAGTCGGTGGGCTTGGCCTCGCCGTTGAGGAGTACGTCCAGCGCCCCCTCCGGCGTCTGGGGGATATTCGCCACGGCGGCGAAGTCGTTGCCGCTGCCGCAGGGGATGATGCCCAGGCGCACGTTTTTCGGGTCCGCGATGCCGTTGAGCACCTCGTTCAGCGTGCCGTCGCCGCCCATCGCCACGATGTCCACCGGCTCCTGCGCGCCCTCGGTCAGCCTGCGCGCCAGCTCGATGGCCTCGCGCCGCCGGTGCGTCTCGTAGAACGCGTAGTCAACGCCCAGCGCGTCCAGCCGCGGCGGCAGCGCCGCGCGAAACTGCGCGGACTTGCCCTTCCCGGCGACGGGGTTGTAGATAAAGTGGAGCATCGCGATCGCCATCCTTCGTAAGCTGCGCCGGACAAAGAGAGGCAGACCGCGCTTCCCGGCGTCGCGCTGCTTGGGGGGTGCGCGTCGCCGAATCCGACGATGAGGGGGAGAAATCAGAGGGGAGATCGGTGGTGTCGGAAGCGCGGTCTGCCCTGTATCCGTATCATACCCGGCATTTATCAACTGAATATAAACAACTGATCGTCCAGCGATCAGTATACCACGTATGTCCTGAAATAATCAACAGGGAATTTCCACGCGCCCCCTTGAATAATGCGCGCGGGGGCGGTATAATACCGATAATGTGCTTTCAACCACGCGGAGGTGTACGGCATGAACGAGACCATGCGCGCTTACCTGGATGCGCCGATGGACCGGCGCGGCACCCACTGCGAGAAGTGGGACCACCTCAGGCACTACTTTGGCCGGGACGACCTGATCGCCATGTGGGTGGCGGACATGGACTTTCCCACCGTGCCGCAGGTGCGCGACGCCATCATCGCCCGGGCGGAGCACGCCGTGTACGGCTACACCGACGACGGCGAGAACGACCGCCGCGCCGAGGCAGACTGGCTGCTGCGCCGCCACGGCCTCGCCGTGGACCCGGACTGGATCCTCTACAGCCCCGGCGTGGTGGACAGTATCTTCTTCTGCGTCAGCGCCTTCACCGGGCCGGACGACGCGATCCTGATCCAGCCGCCGGTCTACGGTCCCTTCTACCGGGCCGCGGAGCTCTACGGGCGCAGGCTGGCGCTGAACCCGCTCTTGAACACGCCGGACGGCTGGCGCATCGACTTTGACGACCTGGAGCGGAAGTTCCGGGACGGCGCGCGCATGATGATCCTGTGCAGCCCCCACAACCCGGTGGGCCGCGTCTGGACGCGCGAGGAGCTGGAGAGGGTCGTGGCGCTCGCGAACGCATACGGCGTGATGATCGTCTCCGACGAGATCCACGCGGACTTCGCCTTCGACGGCCACAGGCAGGTGCGCCTGCTCGCGCTGGAGGGGGCGCAGAAGCACGTGCTGCTCACGTCGGCCACCAAGTCGTTCAACCTCGCGGGGCTGAGGCAGTCCAGCATCGTCGTCGCGGACCCTCAGATCCGCGAAAAGCTCAAAAAGACGCTCGCGATGTGCCACGCCGACGCGCCCAACATCTTCGGCGCCATCGCGCAGACCGCCGCCTACACCCACGGCGACGAGTGGATGGACGCCGTGGTGGAGTACGTGCGCGAGAACCGCGACTTCGCCGTGGACTTCTTCCGCGATAAGCTGCCCCAGATCGGCTGCCGCCCCCAGGAGGGCACCTACCTGATGTGGCTGGACTTCAACGGCCTGGGCATGAGCCACGACGAGGTCAAGCGCATGCTGGTGGACGACGCGCGCGTGGCGCTGAACGAGGGCACGTTCTTCGGCCCGGCGGGGAAGGGCTGGTTCCGCATGAACCTGGCCACCCAGCGCCGCAACGTGGCCAAGACGCTGGAGCACATACATACTGCGATACGGAGTCGGTAAACTTGAAAAACCTCTTTAAGAACCTCTTTCGCAAGCCGGAAAAGCAGATCGCACTGGACGTAGAGCTGGACGGCATGCACCCCAGCCACATCATACAGCTGTCCTACCTGGTGATCGAGGGGCGGCGCATCCGCGGCAAGAACTTTTACTTCGCCGCCAAGGCCATCAACCGATACGCGCGCCAGGTGCACGGGCTGAGCGTCTACCAGCTGCGCAAGCTGTCCGGCGGAAAGACCTTCATCGACCACGCCGACGAGATCTACCGCGATTTCGCGGACTGCAAACTGATCATTGGGCACGACGTGGCCGGGGACGTCCGCTACCTGCGCCGCGAGTTTGACAAGATCGGCGTGAAGCTGCCGAACTACCCGATCTTCTGCACGCTGAAGCACTACACGCAGGAGGCGCACATCCCGCTGAAGCAGAACCCGAAGGTGATGAAGCCGCCGAAGCTGACGGAGCTGACGGAGCACTTCGGGCTCTCCGAGGCGTTCATCGCGAAGAAATGCCGCAAGTGGTACGGCGGCGGCGACCATCCCCACGACGCGCGCTACGACGCCGCCGCGGCCTACCTGTGCATGCTGGTGGGCGAGGAGATGGCGTAGGGGAGATCGACGACAGAACAGGGATCGGGAGGCGTTCCGGCAGGAGCGCCTCCCGATCCTTTGTCGGCCCTGTGTATTACAGAACATTGACAAATATGTCATATAATGGTAAGATATAATCAGAATACTATGAGGGAGAATGCGACCATGAAAAAACTGGCGATTCTGCTGGCGCTGTGTCTGACGCTGTCCGCGCTGCCCGCGGGCATGCTCGCGGAGGAAGGCGTGGAAGAAACCGTGACGGAGTGCGCGGAAGTGATCATCGGGGAGGACGCGGAAGCCCCCGCCGAGGGATCCGCCCCGGCGTCAGTCGAGGAATCTGCCCCGGCTCCTGCCGAGCAATCCGCTCCGGCGTCGGTCGAGGAATCTGCCCCGGCAACGGTTGAGGAAAGCGCCCCGGCGTCAGTCGAGGAATCCGCTCCGGCCCCTGCCGAGGAATCCGCTCCGGCCCCTGCCGAGGGATCCGCCCCGGCCCCTGCCGAGGGATCCGCCCCGGCGCCGGTCGAGGAATCCGCTCCGGAGCCGGTCGAGGAATCCGCTCCGGCGCCGGTCGAGGAAGGCGCACAGCCGTCGGCCGAGGAAGCGGCCCCGTCCGCGGAGGGGGAGGGAGAACCCCCTGCCGCCGAGGACGCGCCCGTGGAAGCGGTGGGCGAGAGCGGCGTGGAGGGCGTGATCGCCGAGCCCGAGGGCGACGCGCCGGAGGACCCCTACGACGTGATGCAGTACGAGCAGGGCGAGGAGCTGGACTCCGACGCCGCGCTGGCCGTGCTGCAGGGCGATGAAACCGTGGAGGCCCCCGTCGTGGGAGAGGCCCTCGCGCCCACCCCGCACACCGATCCCAACGGCCCGCAGCTCGCCGTCAATTGGGCGACGCTGGGCGTGGGCGAGACCCTGGCCCTCGCCGGGACGCTGCCCGCGGGCGTCGGCGGCGGCATCACCTACCAGTCCTCGAACGCCGCCGTGGCCTCCGTGGGCGCGGACGGCTCGGTGAGCGCGCTGGCCCCCGGCGACGCAATCATCATCGCCACCGCCGAGAACGCGGCCTACGCCGAGTGCTTCATCACGGTGAAGAACGCGCCGGTACGTTGGGCAAGGGCGAGAGCACCGCGGCGATCCAGGTCGTGCTGGGCAGCGATCCCAGCCAGTGCGCGGGCCGGTATACGCTGGAAAGCTCGAAGAAGAAGGTCGTCTACGTCGACGAAAACGGCGTGCTGCACGGCCTGAAGACCGGCAAGGCCGTGCTGACCGTGACTACCTACAACGGCCTGACCGCTCAGTGTAACGTCAACGTGCTGAAGGCCCCCAAGAAGGTCATCTGCCAGGTGGATAAGCCCATGATGGGCGTCGGCGAGACGGGCCAGGTCGGCTACGTGCTGCCGAAGAAGAGCGCCAGCCAGGCGATCTACGCCAGCGAGAATCCCTCCGTGGTCTACGTTGACGCCGCCACCGGCAAAATGACGGCCGTGGGCGTCGGCACCGCGCGCATCCGCGTCACCACCTACAACGGCAAGACCGACGCCGTGGACGTGGTCGTCGGCAACGCCCCCGCCATGCTGGCCTTCCCCTCGGACCAGTTCGTGATGGGCGTGGGCATGTCCACCGGCTCCGCGGCCATG
>CACYET010000036.1 GCA_902773515.1 uncultured Eubacteriales bacterium
CACGGACTCGTTCTCCATGTCGATCAGCTGGAACTTCAGGGACGAGGAACCGGCGTTAATGACGAGGATTTTCATAACATAATCACTCCTGTAGTTTTGTTGGACAAATCGAGGAGTGAGGAGTGAGGAGTGAGGAGTGAGGAGTGAAAGGCCAACCCCTCAGTCAGCCCTCCGGGCTGACAGCAACGGGGGTCTACCGGCCCGTTCTCGCTGAAAAATGTCCACCGGACATTTTTCCAGGCGCTCGAACCCCCTTACACAGGGGAGCCAAGGCTGCCGCGCGGCTTTTCAACTCCTAACTCCTAACTCCTAACTCCTCACTGCATAAAACCGTCAGGGTTTTATGCTTGCGCCTGGCACGCGGTGATCGCGACGGTGGCGACGATGTCCTCCGCGGAGCAGCCGCGGGACAGGTCGTTGCAGGGCTTGGCGATGCCTTGCAGGATGGGGCCGTAGGCCTCGGCGTGGGCCAGGCGCTGCACCAGCTTGTAGCCGATGTTGCCGGCGCCCAGGTCCGGGAACACGAGGGTGTTGGCCTTGCCGGCGACCGGGCTGCCGGGCGCCTTCAGCTGGCCGACCTTCTCCACGAGCGCGGCGTCCAGCTGCAGCTCGCCGTCGAGCATCAGGTCGGGGGCCATCTCCTTGGCGATGCGGGTGGCCTCCTGCACCTTGGTGACGTCGTCGTGCTTGGCGCTGCCCTTCGTGGAGAACGACAGCATGGCCACGCGGGGCTCCATGCCGGCCAGCGAGCGGGCAGAATCCGCCGCGCCGAGGGCGATGTTCGCCAGCTGCTCGGCGTCGGGATCGGGGATGACGCCGCAGTCGGAGAAGATCATCACGCCGTCGTCGCCGAAGCTCTTGTCCGGGATCTCCATCAGGAAGCAGCTGGACACGGTCTTCATGCCGGGCTTCGACTTGATGATCTGCAGCGCCGGGCGCAGCATGTCGCCGGTGGAGTGGATCGCGCCGGACACCAGGCCGTCGGCGTCGCCCATCTTCACCATCATGATGCCGTAGTACATCGGGTCGAGCACCTTCGCGGCGGCCTCCTCCTCCGTCATGCCCTTGGCCTTGCGCAGGTCGTAGAGCGTGGCGGCGTAGAGCGCGCACTTGTCGCTGGCGGCGGGATCGACGATGTCGATGCCGGTCAGGTCCGCGCCCGCGGCGACTTCCTTCACCTTCGCCGGGTTGCCCAGCAGCGTCAGCTTCGCCAGGCCCTGGTCGCGGATCATCACGGCCGCCTGCACGTTGCGAACTTCCTCGCCCTCGGGCAGCACGATGTGCTTGAGGTCGGCCTTCGCCTTTGCCTTGATTTTATCGATGATTGCCATGGTCATTCCTCCATCATTGGTTCCGCGTTTCGCGGAAATAATATTCCACCTCATATTATACGATATATGGGCGATTTTGAAAAGGGGTCTATGTTAAGGTTTGTATCATAATTGCGCCAACCGCGTCCATTGACAATTCCCGCCCGAGGCCGTATGATAGCATACAGAGAGGGGGATGGCCATGATCGTTCGCAAAATCAGGCGGGATGAGCTGAAGCGGTGCGCGCAGCTGGCGGCGCTGGCGTTTGAGTTCCCGATGGAGGGCGCGGAGCAGTCGCCTGAGGAATTCGGGCGGCGGCTGGCGGAGCATCCGAACGACGCCGCCGACGCGCACTGGGACAGCCAGTGGGCGGCCTTTGACGACGACGGCGAGACCATGATGGCGACGTTCGCGGTGATCCCGTGGCGGGCGAACTTCGACGGGCGCGAGGTGGTCATGGGCGGCATCGGCGGCGTGGCCTCGCTGCCGCAGTACCGGCGGGGCGGGGCCATCCGCCGCTGCTTCGAGGCGGCGCTGCCGGACATGCACGCGCGGGGCATGACGCTCTCGTACCTGTACCCGTTCTCCAACGCCTTCTACCGCAAGTTCGGCTATGAGATCGCCTGCGACGAGGCCGCCTGGCGGCTGAAACTGGCGGGCCTGGAGGGCCCGGACGCGCCGGGCTGCTGGCGGCTGAGCGAGCCGGGGAGCGACCTGGCGGCGGACATCCGAGCCGTGGACGCCGCGCGGCAGCGCAGGCACAACTGCATGGTGCTGGGCGGCGACACCGAATACCGCTGGACGGCGGCCGACCCGTTTGTGAAGCGGGAGTATGTCTTCGTGTACTACGACGCGGCGGGCGCGCCGAGCGCCTACGCGCAGATCCAGGCCTGGCCCGGCGAGGAGCTGAACTGCGTCCGCTCCTGCTTCAACGACCGCGCGGGGCTGGAGGGGCTGCTGGCGCTGCTCAGGCGCTACGCCGCCGACCACAGCCACGCGACGCTGGCGATGCCCGTGGACGTCGACCCGCGGGCGCTGTTCAAGGAGTTCAGCCTCGGCACGGTGGAGCGCAAGCTCCGCCAGCGGGGCATGGTCCGCGTGGTGAACGTCGAAAAGGCGCTGTCGCTTTCGCGGATGAAGGGGGCGGGGACGCTGCGCGTGTCGCGCCGGGCGCGGAGAACGCCGTGCGCCGGACAGACGCCGCGCCGGACGTGGAGGCGACCATCCAGGACTTCAGCCGGCTGCTCGTGGGCTGCTGCGCGCTGGACCCGGACTGGCTGCCGGACGTGAAGGTGCGCTGCGATCTGGAGCGGGCGCGGCAGGTGTTCTACCCGAAGCCGAATTACATCGTACAAAAGTTTTAGAGGAGAAGATCCTTTGCCCCGCTCGGGACGACGGGCTGGCGGATGGCCTGCCGTTGTCATCCTGAGCGAAGCGAAGGATCTTTTCATGCGGCGCGATACAAAAAACATACCGTTCCGGTGCGAAAAATGCGCGGGAATTGTTGACGGGCGCGGCGGCATTTTGGTACAATATAACCGGAACTTCACAAAAGGAGGCGCGGCCCCGTGAAGACGAAGCTCGTTCCGGGAAAGGGCCGGATCCCCTACCCGGCCTATCGCGGCAAGGAACCCTACATCTTCATCAGCTATGCCCACATCGATTCCCAGCTCGTGTTCGAGGAGATCAGGCGCTTCAACGAGGCGGGCTACCACGTGTGGTACGACGAGGGCATCGCGCCGGGCAACGAGTGGACGGACGAGATCGCCCAGGCGCTGTCGGGCTGCGCGCTGTTCGTCATCATGGTCACGCCCCGGTCCGCCGGGCGCATCAACGTGCAGAACGAGGTCAACTACGCCCTGGACGAGGAGAAGCCGTTTCTGGCCATCCACCTGGAGCCGACCGAGCTGCGCGGCGGCATGAAGCTGCGGATGAACTCCAAGCAGGCCATCCTCAAGTACAACATGACCGAGGAGGAGTACGCCTGGAAGGTCACCGAGGCCTTCACGCGCATGGGTCTCAAGCCGGACGGCGGGACGGGCGACGACGACGGCGGGCAGGGCGGGACTCCGCCGCCTCCGCCGCCCCCGCCGCCACCCCCGCCGCCGTGGAAGAAGTGGCTGATCCCGGCGATCATCGCGGCGCTGCTGATCGCGGGCATCGCGATCTACGCGCTGGGGCCGTGGAGGGGCGCGAAGGACAAGGAGGTCGTCAACATCGAGACCGCCGCGCCCGCCGAGACCGAAGCGCCAGTGGAAACCGAGACGCCCGCCGCGACGGAGGAGCCCGCCGCGACCGAAGCGCCGGAGGCGACCGCGGAACCCGAGGCGACCGCGGAACCCGAGGCGACGGAAGCGCCCGCGGCGGATGAGACAGAGGAAGCGGCCGTGATCGCCGTCGATCCCGCGGCGGACGTCGAGGACTTGAAGGAAGGGGACATCGTCTCCTTCGGGCACTACGAGCAGGACAACGAGGACAACGGGTCCGAGGCCATCGAGTGGATCGTATTGGACGTGGACGACGATTCGGCCGTGCTGCTCAGCCGCTATGCGCTGGACTGCAAGCCCTTCAACGAGCAGGACGCCGCCGTGACCTGGGAGACGAGCACGCTGCGCCAATGGCTGAACGGGGAGTTCCTGGGCGAGGCGTTCACGCAGGAGGAGCAGGCGCGCATCCGCTGGACGGCGGTGGCCGCGGAGAAAAACCCGAACTACAGCTTTTCCGAGGCGGGCGGCGACACGCGCGACAAGGTGTGGCTGCTGAGCGCGAAGGAGGCGGTGCGCTACTTCCCCGCCGACGCGCAGCGCGTCTGCTATGCGACGCAGGCCGCCCTGGCGCGCGGTGCGCAGGCGGACGAGGAGAACGGCCAGGCGGCGAAGTGGTGGTGGCTGCGCACGCCCGGCTTCAGCGACGACAAGGCCATCGACGTGTTCTCGGACGGCACGCTCCGCTATGGCGGCGACCTGGTGTACCTGTCCTCGCCGGTGCGGCCCGCCATCACGCTGAAGCTGCATGCGGGCGAGGAGGAGCCCGAGCCCGAGGAGACGCCGAAGCCGACGCAGACGCCGGAGCCCACCGAGGAGCCGACGCCGGAGCCGACGGAGGAGCCGACGCCCGAGCCCACCGAGGAGCCGGCCGCGGCGGGGTACGACATGGCGTCGATCTCCGCGGCCGGGATCCTGCCCGCCGTCGAGGTAACCTCTCCCATGATGGAGATCACGCTGTTCGACGGGGAGAAGATCGTCGGCCCGCTGTCCAGCGTGCAGACCTATTTCACCAATGATGCGTTCGACACGCTGAGCCTGACGGGCGTCACGTCGCTGACCCAGACGCGCGACGAGGAGGCGGGGATCTGCCACTTCGAGACGGATGACCCGTTCAGCGGCGGCATCGACTGGGACCTCAGCTACACGCTGTCCGACTCGACCTACAGCGACGAGCAGGACCAGAGCTTCTCGATCGATACGGCCCAGGGTACGCGCCTGATCAGCCTGTTCGCGGTCAAGCAGATCGTCGTGACCGACGAGCAGACGATCGCCGTGGCGAAGGGCGAGGCCTACGAGCGCGACGAATCGGGTTACGACGGGTTCAATCCGTCGGGGACCGTGCGCGTCTGCCTGAAGGACGGGACGGTCTACACCTCCTACCCGGAGGCGTTCAAGAAGTTCGCCACGGCCAACACCTACATGGACCGGAGGCGCCACCCCGAGTACGCCCAGACGCGCGACTTCTGGATCGAGGAGGCCAGGGAGCTGGTCTTCTCCGACGCGAGCAGCAAGACCAACGAAGACTTCGGATACCTCTGCGTGACCGGCGCGCTGGCCGACGGGGAGCCCGTGGGCAAGTTCATGCACGTCAACGGCACGGGCACGCGCATACTGACGCTGGAAAAGGGCATCGTGCGGCTGAACGAGTACGACGTCGAGCGCATCGAGGTGGACATGAGCCAGGCGCCGGACTTCTCGAAGGTTCGGATGGGGCGGATCACGCTGACGGACGGCACGGTGTACGAGCTGCCCGTGACCGGCATGGAGTACAACCACTACGAGGGCGGCGGATTCGTGCGGCCCCATCCGGTGTACGACTACTACTTCCTGGTCGGCGGCGCGGAGTTTGACAGCTCGAGCGGCTACGCGGAGGAGGAGCGGGAGCTGCCCTTCGGCACGCTGAAGCAGATCGAGTTCATCAACGACAACGCGGACGACCTCGGCGACAGGGAGTTCCCCGCGATCGTGACCTATCGGGACGGCACGACCGAGGAGTTGAACTTCCGCTTCTATAACTACTACGGGAACTATCTGGAGTTCTACTACCCGGACCGGCATTCCATCGACCTGGATCGGTACGGCTTCTCGCTGGCCAAGATCGAGTTCGGCTGATCGGGGGAAGAGAAAAAAAGAAAGATCCTTCACTTCGTTCAGGATGACAGGTTGGCGGATGGCCCGTTGATGGGCGGCCTGTCAGCGGACGGCCCGTCAAAAGGCGGCCTGCCGTTGTCATCCTGAGCGAAGCGAAGGATCTTTCCTTATGCCCAAAAGGCGTTTACAGCCTGCACTCCAGCTTTTCCAGCTGGGCGACGACGTAGTCATACACGAAGTCGACGGCCTCGTCGGCGGGCACGATCTCCTTCATGCTCTTGTCGCGGGCGGCGATCTCGATGGTGCCGTTCTTCAGGCCCTTGGGGCTGACGACCACGCGCACGGGCACGCCGAACAGGTCCGCGTCGGAGAACATGACGCCGGCGGACACGGCGCGATCGTCCCAGAGAACCTCCACGCCCTTATTGGTCAGCGCGTCGTAGAGCTTCTGGCCGGCTTCGGCGACCTCCGGCTGGTCGGCGCGCAGCGAGCAGATCTGCACGTGCCAGGGGGCGATGCTGATGGGCCAGATGGGGCCGTAGTCGTCGCGGTGCGCCTCGCAGACGGACGCGGCGAGGCGGCCGACGCCGATGCCGTAGCAGCCCATGATCGGGTGCTTCAGGCTGCCGTCCTGGTCGACGTAGGTCATGTCCATCGACTCGGTGTACTTGGTGCCGAGCTGGAAGATGTTGCCGACCTCGATGCCGCGGGAGGTGTAGATGTGGGGCTTGCCGCAGACGGGGCAGATCGCGCCGTCGAAGGCCTTGGCCACGTCCACGTACTCGACCGCGCCCACGTCGCGGGCGATGTTGAAGCCGACGTAGTGCATATCGTCCTCGCAGGCGCCGGTGGCAAACCACTCGATGCCCCTCAGGCTGTTGTCATAGACGACGGTGACGCCCTCGGGCAGGCCGATGGGGCCGGTGAACCCGGCGTGGATGCCGCTGTCGTCGGTGACGACGGCGGGATGGACCTCGGCCTTGAGGAAGTTGCGCAGCTTGGTCTCGTTCACGTCCAGGTCGCCGCGGAGGAACACGATGACAAAGCTGTCGTCCAGGTTGCGCTGGTACATGACGGCCTTGCAGGTCTGCTGCGGCTTGATCTTGAGGAACGCGCAGAGGTCCTCGATGGTCTTGCAGTTCGGCGTGGCGACCTTCTCCAGCGGCGCGACCTCGCCGGGCTCGTTCTCCAGCAGGCAGGGCGCGGCCTCCATGTTGGCGCGGTAGTCGCAGTCGCGGCAGAGCACGATGGTGTCCTCGCCGACGTCCGTCAGCAGCATGTACTCGTGGCTCACCTTGCCGCCCATCATGCCGCTGTCGCTGGCCACGGCCACGACCTCCGGCACGCCGCAGCGGGCGTACACGCGGTTGTAGGCCTCGTAGGCGCGGGCGTAGTACTTCTCCAGGTCCTCCTGCGAGGTGTGGAAGGAGTAGGCGTCCTTCATCGTGAACTCGCGCACGCGGATCAGGCCGCCGCGGCAGCGGGGCTCGTCGCGGAACTTGGTCTGGATCTGGTAGATCATGAACGGATACTGGGTGTAGCTGTCGGCCACGTCGGTCATCAGCTGCACGGCGGCCTCCTCGTGGGTCATGCCCAGCACCATATCCGCGCCGGAGCGATCCTTGAAGCGCAGCAGCTCCGAGCCGATGGCGTCAAAGCGGCCGGACTTGCGCCACATGTCCGCCGGCATCGCCACCGGGAAGAGCACCTCCTGGCCGTCGATGCGGTTCATCTCCTCGCGGATGATGTTCTCGATCTTCGCGGTGATGCGCTTGGTGATCGGGAACAGCGTGAAGATGCCGTTGCCCACGGGCTTGATGTAGCCGCCGCGCATCATCAGCGCCTGCGACGCGATCACGCAGTCCGCCGGGGTCTCCTTGAAGCGCTTGGAAACGAGATTTCTGACCTTCATATCGTTAAACCTCCCCTGATATACACAAAAAAATTATATCACAGGCGGGGGATTATGCAAGTGAAGTTTTGGGGAAGGGGTTGCGCGGGGTGGTATAATGGGAGTGAGAGAGGTGAATAGCGTGAAGCGCGCATTGGTATTGAACGGCGGCGGGTCCCGCGGGGCGTATGAGATCGGGGCGTGGCAGGCGATGGCGGAGCTGGGCGTGCGCTTTGACGGCGTGTACGGCACGTCGATCGGCGCGCTGAACGCGGCGCTGGTGGCGCAGGGCGACCTGGAGAAGGCGGTGAAGCTCTGGTCGAACATCACGGTGGGGAAGATCATGGCCGTGGAGGACGAGGACGACTTCGCCATCGAGAGCATGATCCACCGCAAGCGCGACGTGGTGCCGTTCCTGATGGAGAACGCGCGGCATTTGCGCATGGACATATCGCCGCTGGAGGCGCTGGTGCGCGAAAACCTGGACGAGGGCCGGGCGCGGGCCTCGGGAATGAAGCTGGGCGTGATGACCACGAAGGCCCCGCAGCTCTCGGGCGCGCCCGTGCGCCTGACCGACATGAAGCCGGGGAGCCTCGGGGACTGGGTGATCGCGTCGGCCAGCTGCTTTCCGATCTTCCCGGCGCGGCACATCGACGGGCAGCGGTACATCGACGGCGGCTACTACGACAACCTGCCGATCGACATGGCGCTCTCGGACGGCATGGACGAGGTGGTGGCCGTGGAGCTGCACCCGTACCACAGCCATCCGGAGTACGCGCGGATGCCGTGGCTCAAGACGATCAAGCCGCTGCGCGGGCTGGGCGGGTTTTTGGATTTCAACCCGGACCTGCTGCGCCGAAGCCGACTGCTGGGCTACTACGACGCGATGAAGAAGTGGGGCCGCCTGGAGGGATTTCTGTACACGTTCCGGCGGGCGGGCGACCTGGCCGCGGCCGGGTCGGCGCGGCGCTACATGCGCCGGCTGACCGCGTTCGACGGCGAGCTCATCCGGCGCGGCGTGATGCGCGCCGGGCAGCCGGTGAACGCGCCGCTGCTGGCGGCGCTGGAGCGGGAGTGCGAGGGCCGGACGCTGTCGTGGAAGGACGTGTGGCTGCGCGGGCTGGAGCTGTGCGCCGAGGCGATGGGCTTCCGCGTGGACGCGGTATACGACGCGGACGCGCTGCTAAAGCGCTGCCGGGCGTTCTGCCGGGCGCAGGAGTTTTCCGAGAAATTCGACGACGCGGGCCTGCAGGCCGTGCAGAAGAAGGGCGAGCGGATGCTGCTGGCGTTCCTCTACCAGCGCCTGGCTTCCGGGGTGGATTTCCCGCCGGAGGCGCTGAAACGCCTGAGCGAAACGCCCGGGGTCGTCGCGGGGGCGATGCTTTTGGGGAGTGAGGAGTGAGAAATTAAGAATGAGGAATGTATAGTTTTCCCGTTTTTGGCCGACGCTAGGAACGATTCCCAAGGAATGGAGGAATGGTTCTGAAACGTCGGTTTTTTTGTTGCCTGTTGATACTTATGCTGCTGGGCGCGGGGGCGAAAGCCGGGGCGCTTGACTTGGACGGGATTGGAATCTGCGCGGATGAGGGCGTCGACGCCGGGGACGTGCCGGTGGCGGACTACATCCGGCTGCACGTGCTGGCCGAGGACGACGGCGCGGCGGCGCAGGCGTTGAAGCTGGAGGTGCGGGACGCCTGCCTGTACGCGGCGCGGGCGCTGCTGATGGACTGCGCGGACGCGGACGCCGCGTGGGAGGCGCTGAACGACAACCTGGCGCTGGTGGCGCTGGCGGCGCGGCTGCGGGCGCGGGCGTGCGGCTACGCGGGCGAGGTGACGGCCGAGACGGGCGTGTTTGACTTTCCCGAGCGGCGCTACGCCGGCATGGTGGTGCCCGCCGGGGAATACCGCGCGCTGCGGGTGGTGATCGGCGCGGGAGAGGGACACAACTGGTGGTGCGTGCTGTACCCGGCGCTGTGCCTGCCGGAGGAGTGCCCGCCCGGCGAGCCGGTGCGGTTCCACTCGACGATCCTGAACTGGCTGCGGGGCTTGGTCGGAGGCGGCGCGTGAGGGCGCTTCGGCGAGTCTGCGCGCTGGCGCTGGCGGTGGTCGCGCTGCTGATGAGCCTCGCGCCCGGGGCGCTGGCGGCGAAGGTGCTGGAGGTAGGCTCCAGCGGCAGCGACGTGACGGCGGTGCAGAAGAAGCTGATCCAGTGGGGATACATGAGCGGCACGGCGGATGGCCGGTATGGCGAGAAGACCCGCGACGCCGTGCGGGCGTTCCAGAGGAAGAACGGGCTTTCGGCGGACGGGCGCGTGGGCCCCGCCACCGCCGCCGCGATGGGCGTGACGCTCTCGGGCGGGAGCGTGGCGGCGGCCTCGGCCTCGATCATCTCCGCCGACCACCGGCTGCTGGCGAAGCTGGTGTACGCCGAGGCACGGGGAGAGAGCTACAAGGGGCAGGTGGCCGTGGCGGCGGTGGTGCTGAACCGGGTGTCCAGCGCGTCGTTCCCGAACACGATCTCCGGCGTGGTCTACCAGGCGGGGGCGTTCAGCTGCGTGGCGAACGGCATGATCAACAACACCCCCGACAGCACCGCCATCCGCGCCGCGCTCGACGCGCTGAACGGCTGGGACCCCACCGGCGGCTGCCTGTACTACTACAACCCCAACGCCACGGGTGACCAGTGGATCCGCACGCGGACCGTGCGCACCGTGATCGGGAACCACAGCTTTGCGGTGTGACGATTCCAAAAGCCTTCCCCTCTGGGGAAGGTGGCGCGTCAGCGCCGGATGAGGTCGAATAGCGTACTATCCCAATAAGATACCATGTCGACCTCATCCGTCTTTTGACAAAATCGCAAGCGATTTCGCCAAAATCCAACTTCCCCAAAGGGGAAGGCACGGATACCCAAAGGAGGTGCCCCATGAACACATCCTATTACGTCGCCTCCGTGCGCTCGCGGGACTGGGCGCGGGTGCTGAATGTGGCGCTGGCGGCGCTGCTGGCGGGCGTGCTGGCCTTCTCGATGGCCCAGACGGCGCGCCTGAACGCGGCCGAGGCGCGGCTGAGCGCCGTGGTGCAGAAGGCGTTTTACGAGACTTGCGAGCTGACGGAGAGCATGAGCGTGAACCTGCGCAAGCTGCTGGTAGCCGGCGAGACGGGCCAGCGGCAGGCGCTATTGAACGAGATCGCGCTGCAGGCGCAGGGGGCGCTGTCCAACCTGGCGCTGCTGCCGCTGGGGCAGGAGACGGTGTCGGCCACGCTGAAGTTCATCAACCAGGCGGGCGACTTCTCGAGCGCGCTGTCCGTGCGGCTGGCCGACGGCGGCGAGCTGACGGCGGAGGACGCCGACGCGCTGGAGGCGCTGAGCCAGTCGGCGGCGGCGTTCTCGGTGGGCATGGGGCGGCTGCTGGACCGCTACGAGCGCGGCGAGGCCGTGTTCGACGCCTCCGACTACGACGCGAACGGCGGGCAGGGCCTCTATCCGCTGGCCCAGACGGCGGCGGACTACCCGGTGCTGCTGTACGACGGGCCCTTCTCCGACGGAAGGTCGACCGGCTCGTTCAAGGCGCTGGAGGGGCTCGGGCAGGTGGACGAACCGGCGGCGCGGCAGGCGCTGATGGCCTTCATCGGCAACCGCCAGGGCGCGGAGGCGACGTTCACCGGCGAGAGCGAGATCCCGGTGGACTGCTACGAATACGCGGTGCGCCTGGGCGGCGACACGATCAACGCGGGCGTCACGAAGGCCGGCGGGCGGGTGCTGTACATGCTGTTCGACGGCGCGGCGGGCGAGGCGCGGCTGTCGGACGCGCAGGCCGTGGACGCGGCGCGGGCGTTTTTGCTCTCGCGCGGCTACGGCGAGATGGAGATGAGCTACTCCAGCCGCTTTGACAGCCTCCTGACCGTGAACTTCGCCGCGGTGCAGAACGGGGTGGTGCTGTACCCGGACCTGGTCAAGGTGCAGGTGTCGCTGGCGGACGGCTCGGTGGTGGGCCTGGAGGCGGCGAACTACCTGCGCAACCACGTGCCGCGGCAGCTGGCGCTGCCCGCGCTCACCGAGCAGGACGCCGTGGCGCGCATTGGCGGCGCGCTGACGCCGGTGTCCGCGCGGCTGTGCGTGATCCCCGAGAACGACGCCGAATACCTGTGCTGGGAGGTGAAGGCCACCTCCGGCGCGGATACGTTCCTGGCGTACATCGACGCCATGTGCGGCGTCGAGCGGCGGCTGATGCAGGTGATCGAGGGGGAGAACGGGAAGCTCGTGAAGTGAACAGAGTTTAGAGAGTTAAGAGTTTAGAGTTTAGATTGAAGTGCGTCTGCTGTCGCAACGATATGCGTAAATCAGTATCTTCTCTCAACTCTAAACTCTCAACTCTGAACTCTTGAATAAAATGAAGAGAGTGACGCTATGACGACAAGCTGGGTTTCACCGCCGCGGACGGTTCCGCATAGTATGCCCCACACGATGGTAGTGGAGCGTGATACGATGATTTCCCGCGGCGATTTGTTTAGCGCCTGCCTGGACCCGGTGGTGGGCTCCGAGCAGGGCGGCATCCGCCCGGTGCTGGTGATCCAGAACGACGTGGGCAACCGCCACAGCCCCACGGTGATCGTGCTGGCCATCACAGGCCAGCAGAACAAGGCGCGCCTGCCCACCCACGTGCCCATCGCCTGCGAGGGAACGGGGCTGATGAAGGACAGCGTGGTGCTGGCGGAGCAGATCCGCACCCTGGACAAGCGCCGCCTGCGCGAGCGCATCGGCGCGCTGCGGCCGGAGGCGATGGCGCGGGTGGGCGAGGCGCTGAAGATATCGCTGGGTTTCAGCACGGGCGGACATTGAAAAAAGGGGCTGTCTCAAAACACGGTTCGGCAGATGAAACAAGTCGTAGCGGCGGCAATTTGCCGCCACAGTGGCGCCTGATAGGCGCCGCTACGCAATCATTCGTCCAACGTGTTTTGAGACGGTCCCTTTCAATTCTATTCCTTGTTTTTCACTTCTTCCACGCGCTGGGGGAGAAGAGCATCAGGATCGGAAAGACCTCGAGGCGGCCGATCAGCATGCACATCGAGAGCACGATCTTGCTGAGGCCCGAGAACGCGGCGTAGTTGCCGACGGGGCCGACCATGCCCAGGCCCGGGCCGATGTTGGAGATCGTCGCCAGCACGGCGGTGAAGCTGGTCTCGAACGAGAAGCCGTCGATCGATACGATGATGACCGCCGACAGCAGCACCAGTATGTAGGCGAAGAAGAAGCCCTGCACGCCGCTGATGATGCCCTCGTCCACGGTGTGCCCGTCCAGCTTGACGGTGTTGACGGACTTCGGGTGCACGGTGCGGCGGATGTCGCGCACCATGCTCTTGAGCAGCAGCTGGAAGCGGATCACCTTGATGCCGCCGCCGGTGGAGCCCGCGCTCGCGCCGATGAACATCAGCATCACTAGGATCACGCGGCTTAGCTGCGGCCAGACGTCGAAGTCCGCCGTGGCGTAGCCGGTGGTGGTCATGATCGAGGAGGCCTGGAAGAAGCTGTAGCGCAGCGAGGTCAGGAAGTTGCCGCCGTACAGCGGCATGATGTTCAGCGCGATGATGCAGCTGGCGCCCAGCAGAATGCTCCAGTACCAGCGCAGCTCGCTGTTGCCCAGCGCGGCCTTCCAGTTGCGGTGGATCAGGAAGTAGTAGATCGAGAAGTTCACGCCGAACAGCGCCATGAAGACGCCGATGACCACGTCCACCGAGGCGCTGTTAAAGTGCGCGATGCTGTCGCCGTAGGTGCCGAAGCCGCCGGTGCCGGCCGCGCCGAACATGTGCACCATCGCGTCGTACAGGTCCAGCCCGCAGAACAGCAGCGCAGCCACCATGAAGATGGACAGGGCGATGTAGATCTCGTACAGGATCTTCGCGTTGTTGGCCACGCGGGGCACCAGCTTGTCGGTGGAGGGCCCGGGGCTCTCCGCACGCATCAGGTGGATCGAGCGCGCGCCCATCTTCGGGATCAGCGCCAGGCTCAGCACCAGCACGCCCATGCCGCCGGCCCAGTGCGTGAAGCTCCGCCAGAACAGCAGGCCCTTGGGCAGCGCCTCGACGTCCGTCAGGATCGTCGCGCCGGTGGTGGTGAAGCCGGAGACGGTCTCGAAGAAGCAGTCCACCAGCGAGGGCACGTAGCCGGAGAAGTAGAACGGCAGCCCGCCCAGGAACGACACCAGCAGCCAGCTGAAGGCCACGATGGCAAAGCCCTCGCGGGCGCGCAGCGTGTCCCGCCGGGGCTGGATCAGCGCCAGCGCCGTGCCCACCGCCGCGGTGATGAGCATGGACAATAACAGCGGCACGGTGTCGCCGCTGTGCAGGATCAGCGACACGGCGACGGGCAGCAGCATCAGCGCGCCGCACACGCGCACCACGTTGCCCACGATATGACACAGCAGTCGTTTGTTCATCTTCTGATCTCCG
>CACYET010000037.1:0-996 GCA_902773515.1 uncultured Eubacteriales bacterium
CCAATTATGGCGTCCCTACGGCTCACTCCACACTCCACTCTCCACACTCCCCATCAACGCCATCGGAGGGATGATCCCCATGAAAGTCGTCCTGCAACACCTGACCAAGAAGTTCCCCAGCCGCAACAAGAAGTCGAACGACGAGGTGATCGCCGTCAACGACTTCAACTTCGAGATCCCCGACGGCAAGCTGATCGGCCTGCTGGGCCCGTCCGGCTGCGGCAAGAGCACGGCGCTGAACCTGATCAGCGGCCTGATCCAGCCCACCAGCGGCCGGGTGTTCTTCGGCGACGACGACGTGACCGCCCTGCCGCCGGAGAACCGCGGCGTGGGCCTGGTGTTCCAGAGCTACGCGCTCTACCCGCACCTGACGGTCCGCGAAAACATCCTCTTCCCGCTGCAAAACCTGAAGGGCAGCGCGCGCCTGTCCAAAGAAGAGATGGAAAGACGCGTGACGGAGGCCGCGAAGCTGGTGCAGATCGAAAACCTGATGGAGCGCAAGCCCGGCGAGATGTCCGGCGGCCAGCAGCAGCGCGTGGCCATCGCCCGCGCCGTGGTGAAGATGCCGCGGGTGCTGCTGCTGGACGAGCCGCTCTCCAACCTCGACGCGCGGCTGCGGCTTCAGACCCGCGAGGAGATCCGCCGCATCCAGCGCGACACCGGCATCACCACCGTGTTCGTCACCCACGACCAGGAGGAGGCCATGTCCATCTCCGACATGATCGTGGTGATGAAGGACGGCGTCGTGCAGCAGATCGGCAAGCCCCAGGATGTGTACGACGACCCGATCAACCTGTTCGTGTCGAAGTTCCTGGGCACGCCGCCGATCAACGTATTCGACGCGCGCGTCCAGAATGGAAAGCTGTACATCGGCGACGAGGCCGTGCTGGACGCGCCCGGCGCGCGCGACGGCGCGGTGTGGGCCGGCATTCGCCCGGAGGGCTTCGTGCCCGACGAAAGCGGCCCGTTCACCTGCCGGCTCACGGGCGTGGAGGT
>CACYET010000037.1:1022-12557 GCA_902773515.1 uncultured Eubacteriales bacterium
TGGGCCGGGACGTCAGCGTGGTGTGCGGCCACGACAAAAACGCCGGCGCCGGCGCGATCCGAGCGATCATCAGCGCCGAGGATCGCCCCGGGGACGGTGCGAAATCCGTGCGCTTCACCCTCAAGCCCTACAAGGTGTTCCTGTTCGACCGCGACACGGAAGAACGCATCCGCTTCGGCGCTGACGAGGGTGAATAGTATGGACAAGCGACAGAATGATCTCAAGGGCTGGCTCTACCTGCTGCCCGCGATGCTGTTCCTCGGGTTCTTCATGGTCTATCCGCTGGTGGACGTGTTCGTGTACTCGTTCGAGGAGGGCTACAACTCCGCCAGCCAGACCTTCTTCGGCGTGGGCCTGTACAACTACGCCTACGTGCTGCACGACCCGTACTTCCTGCAGGCGCTGAAAAACACGTTCATACTGGTCGTCATCACGGTGCCGCTGTCGACGATCATCGCGCTGCTGATCTCGGTGGGGCTCAACAGCATCACGCCGCTGAAGAAGCTCTACCAGACCGTGTACTTCCTGCCCTACGTGACCAACACGCTGGCGGTGGGCCTGGTGTTCATGATCCTGTTCAAGAAGACGGCCTACACCGACGGCCTGGCGAACCTGGTGCTGGCGTGGTTCGGCCGCGGGCCCGTGGACTTCATCGACGGCCCCTACTGGGCCAAGATGTTCGTGCTGTGCTTCTACACGATCTGGGTGGTCATGCCCTTCAAGGTGCTGATCCTGACCAGCGCGCTGGCATCGGTGAACCAGGACTACTACAACGCCGCGAAGGTGGACGGCACGTCGCCGTTTCGCATCTTCCGCAAGATCACGCTGCCGATGATCTCCCCGATGATCTTCTACCTCGTGATCACCGGCTTCATCGGCGCGTTCAAGGCCTACAGCGACGCGGTGGCCCTGTTCGGCACGAATTTGAACGCCGCGGAGATGAACACGATCGTCGGCTACGTGTACGACATGCTCTACGGCGATTCCGGCGGCTATCCGTCCTACGCCTCGGCGGCGGCGATACTGCTGTTCGCGGTGGTGTTCACGATCACGCTGGTCAATCTCTCTATTAGTAAGAAAAATGTACATTATTGAGGAGGCGGCTCGAATGAACAATGACTTTGACCGAATCGGGCGCGCCTCCCGCGCGCGCAGGGCGGCGGTGCGCGCCGTCACCTATGCGCTTCTGACGTTCTGGGCGCTGATGGTGCTGTTCCCCTACTACTGGATGCTGCTGACCTCCGTCAAGAGCTACAGCGCCTACAACGGCGAGTACGTGCCCGCGTTCTTCACGCTCGCGCCCACGTTCCAGAACTACGTCAGCGCCTTCTCCGAGGTGCCGCTGGCGCGCTACTTCCTGAACTCCCTCATCTTCACCGTCGTCACGACGGGGCTGATGATGGCCGTGATCATCCCGGCGGCCTTCGCGTTCGCGCGGCTGGAGTTTCGGGGCAAGAACCTGGTGTTCTCGCTGTTTCTGGCGCTGATGATGATCCCCAACGAGCTGGTGATCATCACCAACTACCAGACCATCACCGGCTGGGGCCTGCGCAACAGCTTCCCGGGCCTGATCCTGCCGAGCGTCACCAGCGTGTTCTACATCTACCTGCTGCGCGAGAACTTCGCCCAGATCCCCGACGAGCTCTACAGCGCCGCGAAGGTGGACGGCACCACCGACTTCAAGTACCTGACGCGCGTGATGATGCCGATCTGCAAGCCGACGATCATCACCATCGTGATCCTGAAGGTCATCGAGTGCTGGAACAGCTACGTGTGGCCGCGGCTGGTGACGGACGACCCGGCCTACTTCCTCGTCTCCAACGGCATCCAGGAGATCCGCGAAAACGGCTTCGGCCGCGAGAACATCCCCGCCATGATGGCCGCCGTGGTGGTCATCTCCGTTCCGCTGATCGCCCTGTTCCTCGCCTTCCGCAACAAGGTCATGTCCGGCGTCTCGAGGGGAGGGATCAAGGGATGAGGAGAGAGTGGAGAGATGAGAGTTTAGCGTTTAGAGTGAAGAGTGGAGTGTGGAGTGTGGAGTGTGGAGTTGAAAAGGCATCATCTCACGCCCGTAGGGGCGGCGTTGCGCCGCCCGCCAAAAGCCTTCCCCTGCGAAAACCCAAAAGGCTTCCCCTCTGGGGAAGCTGGCTGGCCGCAGGCCAGACTGATGAGGTCGAATACCGCCAAACCCTGCGTTTTTCAAAATCGACCTCATCCGACCTCGCTGCGCTCGGCCACCTGACGCTATCGCTAAGCTCACGCCCCCATAGGGGAAGGCTCTTGGCTCTTTCCATCCTCCTTGTGTTGGTATGCTCCCTCACCGCCTGCCACGGCAGGCAGGGGCGCAGCGGGTTCGAGGTCCCGGCGGAATTCGACGCTTCGCGCACCTACGAGATCACCTTCTGGGCCAAGAACGACACCAACAAGGCCCAGACCGACATCTACAGGAAGGCCATCTCGGGCTTCGAGGCGCTCTATCCGAATATCACGGTGAACATGAAGCTGTACACCGACTACGGCCGCATCTACAACGACGTGATCACCAACATCGCCACCAACACCACGCCGAACGTGTGCGTCACCTACCCCGACCACATCGCCACCTACCTGACCGGCGACAACGTGGTCGTGCCGCTGGACGGCCTGATGGACGACGCGCGCTTCGGCCTGGGCGGCAGCGAGGTGCGCTTCGAAGGCCCGACGCGCGGCGAGATCATCCCGCAATTCCTGGACGAGTGCGCGTTCTCCGGCGCGACCTACGCCCTGCCCTACATGCGCTCCACCGAGGCGCTGTACGTGAACAGGACCTACGTCGAAGCGCTGGGCTACGAGCTGCCGGACGTCGTGACCTGGGACTTCATCTGGGAGGTCGCCGAGGCCGCGACGAAGAAAGACGCGGACGGCGTGTTCGCCGTGAACGGCCAGAAGGTGATGATCCCGTTCATCTACAAGAGCACGGACAACATGATGATCCAGATGCTCCGGCAGCTCGGCGCGGGCTACTCCACCGACAGCGGCGAGATTTTGATCCTGAACGACACGACGAAGGACCTGCTCCGGCAGATCGCGGCGCACGCGAAGTCCGGCGCGTTCTCCACGTTCAAGATCTCCAGCTACCCGGCGAACTTCCTGAACGCCGGCCAGTGCATCTTCGCGGTGGACTCCACCGCCGGGGCCACCTGGATGGGCAGCGACGCGCCGCTTCTGGACATCGCGCCGGAGAACATCGTGCGCTTTGAGACGGCGGTGCGCCCGGTGCCGCAATATGACCCCGAGCACCCGCAGATGATCTCGCAGGGCCCGAGCGTGTGCGTGTTCAACAAGGAGGATGCGCAGGAGGTGCTGGCCAGCTGGCTGTTTGCGCAATACCTGCTCACCAACGACGTGCAGATCGCCTACGCCCAGACCGAGGGCTACGTGCCCGTGACGCAGAAGGCGCAGGGCGACGCCGCTTATCAGGCATACCTGAACAGCGAGGAAGGCGACGCGCTGCACTACCCCGTGAAGCTGCAGGCCGCGAAGCTCTTGCTGGACAACACTCAAAACACGTTCACCACGCCCGTGTTCAACGGCTCGGCCTCGCTGCGCGACGCCGCGGGCGCGCTGATCGAGAGCGTGACGAAGTCCGTGCGCCGCAAGCAGACTGTGGACGACGCCTACCTCGAAAAGCTCTTCGACGACACGGCCTCGCTCTACCGCCTCAACCAGGCCTCCGGCCGCAGCGGCATGACCTCCGGCGGCGACCTCGGCCCCCTGCCCGCCGGCGCGAAAGCCCTGCTCGGCTCGCTGCTGGCCGCGTGGGTCCTCCTCGCCGCCTACGCCATCGCCGGAAGGGCAAAGAAGTAAAACCGGCAGTTTAAAAATCCATAAATGGTACACAAAAGCGGCGATACCATTCGGGTATCACCGCTTTTCCCTCTTATTTCAGTTACGCATCAAGTCAGGTCTTCCAATTTCTTCAGGTTGGCTTGCAGCGTGGGCAGATCTTCGTGAATAATCTCCCAGATGAGCCGCAGATTGACGCCTTCATAATCGTGAACAATTCGATTGCGCAATCCGTAGATATACCGCCATGGAATCCCGGGATGGGCCTGCGCAAAGGCATCATCCACCCGATTGGCCAGCTCTCCCATTTGGCTCAGGTTGAAAACGCAGGCTTCCACCAATTTGGTATCGGCCGAAAACTGCTCGTAATCCATCCCTTCGCAATATCGAATGATCTTTTCAGCATAGGCGTTCAGCTTCTGAACGACGACCTCATTTCTCATAGACCGTCACCCCTGTGGCTTGGATTTCGCGATCAATTCGCGATCCTGCCTGGATATGCGTCACGTCAAACAGGTCCACTTCCTTGCCCACTGCTTGACGGACATCGTCCATGAAACCCACAAAGCGCAGCCCTCGCAGGCCGCTGTCTACCAGCAGATCCACATCGCTGCTCTCTGTTGCCGTACCCTTGCCATATGAGCCAAATAGCACGGCACGTCGAACGCCGTATCGGGCAAAGACCGGCGCCAGGGTTTCGCGCAGCTGAGGCACGGTATAAATCGCAGGCATGGCCTTTCTCCTTTCACGCTTTCTGGTATCATTATAGCCCAAAGCCGCCGAATGCGCAACCACCCGCAAGAAAAAGCGTGTTCTTTACTCAATTCCGAATTTCCTGTTAAATCCTTCCCCATTCATTGAATAAATATCGATTCGTAGTATAATAATGCTGTTCCTGAGGCGGGGCGTTCCCGCCACGATTGACAAGGAGGAAAGCAAAATGAAGAAGATCCTGGCTGCTGTTCTGGCGCTGATCGTGGCGCTGTCCCTGTGCGCGATGGCCGAGGAGGCCGTCTCCTACGCCGACTATGCCGCCGCCGAGCTGGACAGCGAAGTGACCATCACCGCGTATGTGCAGGCCCATCAGTCCTGGTGGGACGGCAAGGTGACCATCTACGCCGCCGATCCGGACGGCGCGTACTTCCTGTACGAGGTGCCCTGCTCCGAGGAGGACGCCGAGAAGCTGGTGCCCGGCACGAAGTTCACCGCCACGGGCTTCAAGAGCGAGTGGTCCGGCGAAGTGGAGCTGGCGGACATCTCCAACTTTGAGATCCTCGACGACGACACGTTCATCGCCGAGCCCGTGGACGTGACCGACCTGCTGGGCAAGGACGAGCTGATCGAGAAGATGAACCAGAAGGTCACCTTCAAGGGCATGACCGTGGAGCCCTCCACCATCGAGGGCGACGAGAACGAGTACGCCTTCCTGTTCAACTGGGACGGCTCCGGCGAGGAGGGCAACGACCTGTACTTCAACGTCTCCAAGGACGGCCAGACCTTCACCTTCACCGTGGAAAGCTACCTCTGCGGCCAGGACACCGAGGTCTACAAGGCCGTTGAGATGCTGAACGTGGGCGACGTGATCGACCTGGAGGGCTTCCTCTACTGGTACAACGGCGCGAACCCCCACATCACCGCCGTCGCCGCCGCGGAATAAGGCAGGCACGAGAAAGATCCTTCGCTTCGCTCAGGATGGCAGGTTGGCGGGTATCCCGTCGTTGTCATCCTGAGCAGAGCGAAGGATCTTTTCTCTTTGTCCTTTATCCCCGCGTCATCAGCACGTACACCGCCACGCAGGTGGCGACGACGAACACGGACACGAGGGTGGCGGTGAGGTTGAAGCGCTGCGGGGCGGCCTCATTTCCGCTTCCGGCGGGCAGCAGCTTCTTCAAAACGCCCGACAGCGGCTTGTACAGCAGCATCGTGATGCCGGCGTTCAGGCCGCCCTTGACGAGGTTGAACGGCAAAAACGTGGGCAGCAGCATCCCGGCCACCACGTCGCGCGGCACGTGCATGTACAGCGGCGTGACGATGTAGTTCCAGGCCAGCATCACCGCCGCCATCAGGATCACGCCCAGCACCAGGCCCAGCGCCGCGCTTCTGAGCGTGCGGTCCCGGCGGTACATGATCGCCGAGGGCAGCACGAACGCCGACGTGGACAGCACGTTCATCAACAGGCCGATGGGGCCCGTGGCGCTCACCGTCAGCATTTCGATCAGCGACACCACCAGCGTGATCGCCAGCGCCGGCGCGGGGCCCAGCAAAAAGCCCGCGATGGCCACGATCACGTCCTTCAGGTCGTAGCTCAAAAATCCCGCCACGGCGGGCAGCGGCCGCGTGATCAGCATGGCCACGTAGGCCATCGCCGCCAGCATCGCCATCAGCGTCAGTTTCCGGTTTCGCATCGAGGATTGGGTCATAGCGCTCCCTCCTTCAGGGGGTCCAAAAGAAACACGCCCGCGGGAATGTCCCGGGGCGTGGACTTTTCTCAATAGGCGTGCGCCTGCCTGTCTTCTTCCATCCAGACTTTACTGTCGGTATCGGAATCACACCGATTCAACCCGTAGGCTCGCGGACTTTACCGCCGGTCGGGAATTGCACCCTGCCCCGAAGACACGATCTTGCGATCTGGTATTGTTATACGCCTTCGGGGAGGGGATGTCAATTAAGGAAGTGTTAATTCACAAGGGAGTAGGCAGTAGGGAGTAGGGAGTAGGAAATGCTGCTGCCGCACGGCAGCCACTATCCCTACTCCCTACTCCCTATTCCCTATTCCCTGGCAACGGGATTGTCGCTCTGCGGCAATCCCGTTGCTTCCGGCAAATACACCCTTATCCGCGTCCCCAGCTCGGGGCGGGAGACGACCTCGAAGCGGCCGCCGTGGCGCTCCACGATCCAGCGGGCGATGGACAGGCCGAGGCCGGTGCCGCCGCTGGCGCGGTTGCGCGCGGGGTCGGCGCGGAAGAAGCGGTCGAATATGCGCGGCACGTCCTCCTCGTCGATGCCGATGCCGCCGTCCTGGATCTCCAGCCAGGACTCGCCCTTCTCCGAGCCCGCCGACAGGCGGATCGACCCGCCCGCCGGGGTGTAGCGCACGGCGTTGTCCACCAGCACGCGCGCGGCCTGCTTGATCAGCGCCGGGTCGGCCGACACCGGCGCGGGCGAAAGCGCGCCCTGCCGCCATTCGTGGCTCTCGTCGATCATCCTGTATTCCCCCAGCACCTCCGCGGCCAGCGCGGCCAGGTCCATCGGCTCGGGGTTCATCTGCTGGCGGCCGCTGTCGCCCCGCGCGAGGAACAGCAATTGCTCCACCAGCGTCTTCATGTGCTCGGTCTCGGTCTTGATGGCGGCGATGGACTCGTCCAGCACGGTCTCGTCGTCCTTGCCCCAGCGATCCAGCATCTTCACATAGCCCTGGATCACCGCGATGGGCGTGCGCAGCTCGTGCGAGGCGTCGGAGACGAACTGGGCCTGCTGGCGGTAGGCGTCGTGCATGCGCGTGATCAGGTCGTTGATGGCCTGCTCCAGGCCCTGCAGGTCCTTGTCGCCGGTGGAGAGTTTATCGCCGATGTCGATCTGCTCGATGGCGTGCTCCAGGCTGTGGAACTTCTCCTCGTCCAGGCCCCGGCGCGCCTGCTCGGCCTCGGCGGCGCGGCGCGAACCGGCCTCGTCGCTCAGGCGCTGCGCCGTCTGCGCCATGCGGTCCAGCGGCTTGAGCAACCGCCGCGCGCCCCTCGCGCTGCCGAAGAAGCCCAGCAGCCACAGCGCGCCCTCCACCGCCAGCACCGGCCCGCCGAAGCGGATCGTCAGGTCGATGAACCCGGCCAGCGGCACGTCGTGCGCCTCGCCCAGCCAGGTGAAGCGGTAGATGACGCTGTCGAGCGCCTCCCGGCCCCGCAGCGCCGTATCCATCGTGAACAGGCGCGGCATGTCCCAGCCCGCGAACGCGCCGGTCACGTCGATCTCCCGCGTGTACAGGTAGGCCGCCAGGCACGTCAACAGCGCCAGCAGGTTCAGTATCAAAATCTGCCACAGCTTCTTCCACTGCCACGCGCTGTGGATGCGCCGCGCAATGGAGTTGAACCGACGATTGGCGTTCATGGCGAACCTCCTTGAATAAGCCTTCCCCTTTGGGGAAGGTGCCCCGCCAGGGGCGGATGAGGTCGGGCAGCGTACTATCGCATCGTTTTGCTGTGCCGACCTCATCCGTCTTGACGCTTCGCGTCAATCCACCTTCCCCAAAGGGGAAGGCTTTGGTCAGCTCTCCCTGATCACATACCCGACACCGCGCACGGTCTGCACCAGCTTGACGCCGTACACGTCGTCGATCTTGCCGCGCAGGTAGCGCACGTAGACGTCCACGATGTTGGTCTCGCCCATGTAGTCGTAGCCCCAGACGCGCTCCATCAGCGTGTTGCGGCTCAGCACGATGCCCTTGTTCTCCAGCAGCACGCGCAGCAGCTCGAACTCGCGCTGGGTCAGCTCGATGGCCTGGCCGTCCCACTGGACGGTGTGCCGGTCGACGTCCATCACCAGCGGCCCGGCCGACAGCACCTTCACCTCGGGGGCGCGGCGCTCGGCCGTGCGCAGCGCGGCGCGGATGCGGGCCAACAGCTCTTCGATCTCGAAGGGCTTGGTCATGTAGTCCTCCGCGCCCATGTCCAGGCCCGTCACCTTGTCCATCACCGAGTCGCGCGCGGTGAGCATGATCACCGGCGTGTCCACCGTGCGGCGGGCGCGGCGCAGCACCTCCAGCCCGTTCAGCCCGGGCAGCATGATGTCCAGCAGCGCCAGGTCGTAGCCGCCGCTCTCCAGCTTCTCCAGGCCGTCCCGCCCGTCGAAGGCCTTGTCCACCTCGTAGCCCTCGTGCACGAGCTCCAGCTCCACGAACCGGGCCAGCTTTTCCTCGTCCTCGACGATCAGGATCTTGGGCATGGGGATACCTCCTCTGTATTGCGTATGAAGCGGAATCAAATGAGCAACCGTAAAACAGATGTACAGATTCTTCGACTTCGGCTGCGCCTCCGCTCAGAATGACGGTCTATCGTATCGCCTGTCATCCTGAGCGGAGCGTCAGCGGAGTCGAAGGATCTGTAGGATCGGATCAGGTGCTCGGACCTGTCTGTGGAATGACGGCTTGCTCTATAGCCGCATCCGCAAATCAGCCCTTCTTCTCCCCGACGACTTCCTCTTTGACCTTTTCCACCGCGTCGGCGGCCTTGCCCATGGCGTTGTTCACGCTCTCGCGGCCCAGCTCCGCGCCGGAAAAGCTGTAGCGATAGCCCACGAACAGGCCGATCACCAGCAGCGGCACGCAGACCCAGAAGGCGAAGATCAGCAGCAGCACCAGCACGGTCACGGGCAGCTCCAGCGTCAGCTCGTCGCCCTTGCGCACCTCGAAGCGGTTGCGGTTGCCCATGTTGAACAGGCTGCGCACCAGATCGCCCAGGCTCTTCACGGCGCCGCGGCGGCGCTCCTTGGCCTGCTCGCGACGGCTCCTCTCCTCCTCGGGCTCGGGGCGGGTGGTGTAGGCCCGCTCGCTGTCCGCGCCGTGCTCCTTCTCCAGCATCAGCGCCGCGTCCAGCATCTCCCAGTCGCACGCCTCCAGGGCGGTCTTGGCCTCCTCCAGGGTCACGTTCATCTTCTCAGCCAGCTTCTCAGCCATCTCATAGTGCGTCATTTTTTTGTCCTCCGTTCGTTTTGATGGGCCCATTATAACGCCCGAAAATGAGATGGCAAGGAAATTGAATTAGAAGAACATTAGAAACCAATGATCCTTTCCAAAGAATCATTGGTTTCAGGGAACAGGGAACAGTCAACAGGGAACAGGAATAGTGGCTGCCGCGTATTCCGGCAAATCCCGTTCCCTATTCCCTGTTCCCTAATTGTAGCGATTCTTCGCGAAGCGCCAGCCGTCGCGGCACATGTCGTTGATGTCGCGCGTGGCGCGCCAGTGCAATAGCTTCGCGGCCTTGTCGGTCTCGGCGTAGCACTCGGCGATGTCTCCGGCGCGGCGCTCGGCGATGCGATAGGGGATCTGGTGGCCGCAGGCCTTCTCGAAGGCATGGACGATCTCCAGCACGCTCGTGCCCTTGCCGGTGCCCAGGTTGACGGCCTCCGCGCCGGGATGGTCCTTCACGTACTCCAGCGCGGCCAGGTGGCCCAGCGCGAGGTCGACCACGTGGATGTAGTCGCGCACGCCGGTGCCGTCGGGCGTGTCGTAGTCGTCGCCGAACACGGTCAGCTGCTTCAGCTTCCCGGCGGCCACCTGCGCCACGTAGGGCAGCAGGTTGTTGGGGATGCCGTTGGGGTCCTCGCCGATCAGCCCGCTCTCGTGCGCGCCGATGGGGTTGAAGTACCTGAGCAGGCAGATGCGCCATTCGGGGTCCGCCACGGCCAGATCGCGCAGCATTTGCTCGATCACGACCTTCGTATAGCCGTAGGGGTTCGTGGCGGAGGTGGGCATGGTCTCGTTGAAGGGCACGGGGTTGTTCATGCCGTAGACCGTGGCGGACGAGGAGAACACGAACTGCTTGACGCCGTGCGCGCGCATCACCTCGGCCAGCACGATGAAGCCGTAGAGGTTGTTGTCGTAGTACTCCAGCGGCTTTTCCACCGACTCGCCCACGGCCTTCAGCCCCGCGAAGTGGATCACGGCGTCGATATCGTGCTCGGTGAAGGGCACGTCCAGCGCCGCGCGGTCGCGCAGGTCGGCCTCGTAGAAGGCGAAATCCTTGCCGGTGATGGTGCGGATGGCGTCGAGCGCCTCCGGCTTGGAATTGACGAAGTTGTCCACGATGACGACCTCATGGCCCGCGTTCAGCAGCTCCACGCAGGTGTGGCTGCCGATGTATCCGGCCCCGCCGGTGACAAGAACCTTCATATGATCCCTCCTTGGCAGTAATATTGTTCGTATGGTTATAAGAGTTTAGAGTTCAGAGTTGAGAGTTGAGATAGAGTGCGCCTTGGAAACAGGGCCATTCAATCTAAACTCTAAACTCTCCACTCTCAACTCTACAGTTCCGTCCTTCCCTCGAACGCCCGCAGCAGCGTCACCTCGTCGGTGTACTCCAGCTCGCCGCCGATGGGCACGCCGTGGGCGATGCGGGTCACCTTCACGCCCATGGGCTTGATCAGCCGCGAGATATAGGCCGCGGTGGCCTCGCCCTCCACGTCGGGGTTCGTGGCCAGCACGACCTCCTGGATCTCGCCCCCGGCCAGTCGGCTCATCAGCTCGCGGATGCGGATGTCGTCCGGGCCCACGCCGTCCATCGGGGAGATGACCCCGTGCAGCACGTGATACAGCCCGTGATACTCGCGCATGCGCTCCATGGCGTTCACGTCGCGCGGGTCGCGCACGACGCACACGATGTCGCGCCGCCGGCTGGCGTCGGCGCAGATGGCGCAGGGGTCGGCGTCGGTGTAGTTGCCGCAGATCGGGCAGAAGTGGATCTGCTTTTTGCCGTTGAAGATGGCGACGGCCAGCTCGCGCACCTGCTCCTCGGGAAGGCTGAGGATGTGATACGCCAGGCGTTGAGCCGTCTTGCGGCCCACGCCCGGGAGCTTCGACAGCTGGTTCACCAGCCTGGCGATCGCCTCGATTTCAGCCAATGCAGTTCACGATCCTTTTCATGGTTTCGGCACACACTTACCGGGGGTATCGGGGGCTGGAAGCCCCTGATCTTCAATCCGTTCCCGGCGGCATGTACG
>CACYET010000038.1 GCA_902773515.1 uncultured Eubacteriales bacterium
TCTCGATGATGGATTTCTCGGTCGTGCTGCTGCGGCCGGAGATCCGGGAAGCGTTGAAGCTGGCTGAATACGCACGCGACACGTTTGAGGCGCGCCGCAAGGAGGCTGACCCCGGGGCGGATTACGACCCCAACGAGCGCCGCCTGCGCGCGATGCAGCGGCTGTGCTTCCAGTACTTCATGCCGAATTTGCAGGAGCGGGCCGTGCGGATGTGCGCGGGCGCGGGCGTCGACGTGCTGACGCCGCTGTGCGACGACCGGCTGGTTGAGTACGTGTACAACGTGCCGTGGAAGATGAAGCGCATGGGCGGGCAGGAGAAGGGGCTGCGAGACGGGCTCGGCGGCGTCGAGCGCGGCGAGCATGCGCTCGTAGATGACGCGCTCGTGCGCGGCCTGCGGGTCGACGACGGCGTAGCCCCCGTCCGTCTCGATGAGGATGTAGCCGTCGGCGATCTGCCGTCGAGGCCATCGCACAGTCCGACCTCAACCCGGCGGACACGCCGTGGTTCGGCCAGCTGATGGCGGGGCCGCAGCTGTTGGGCTACCTCTGGCAGGTGAACCGCTGGCTGACGGAGCGCAGCGTCACGATTCGGGTGTAGGCGTGGGCTGGGGCGTCGCGGCCACGAGTCCGGGGTTCGGGAGCAGTACGCTCCTCAGGTACACGCTCCCGGCCAGCGTGTCGGCGGCGCGGCCCTCGATGTAGAAGCGCGCAGCGCGGATGCCGTCCAGCGCGCAGAGCGTGTTCACCATCGCGTACACCAGGTCGCGTTCGGCGCGGGGGCTCAGGTTCTGGCAGCTTCGGTAGAAGCTCGCGGACAGGTTCACCCGCGCCACGCCGCCAACCACCTGCACGCCCAGCAGGTCTTCCGGGTAGACGGGCGTCATCAGCGGCAGGCGATAGCCGCTTTCGACGCCGGTGAAGCTGAAAAGCTCCGTCAGCAGGCTCTTCGGCGAGAGCGCGGCGCGCATCGACACCGGGTGCTCCACCGCCGAGAGCCGGTCCGCGTCGTCCAGCAGGTAGAGCGTGGCGACGCTGCCCACGCGAACGGAGAAGTCACGGCGGCGCATCAGCCCGTCCGGGAATTGAAGAATCGTATCGCCGATGGTGCACATCGTGATCGGCTCGCCGTTGACCGAGATGCGCACGGCGTCCAGTTCCGGCAGGAACGAGCAGGCCGTCAGCGTGATGGAGCCCGCCAGCTGCCAAACGTCGAGGCCCGAGAAGGCCAGGTAGTTGGCCAGCGCCGACGAGAAGTTCAGCGTCAGCACGCGCTCGCCGGTGCCCAGCGATTCGACCGTCGGGCCCTCCTCCATCAGCTCCGCCCCCTCGGGGATGGAGGCGATGGCGCTGCGCTCGTCCAGCGGCCCCAGCTTCAGCGCGTCGATCAGCGACGCCGCGAAGCCGTCCGTCCCCGAGGACACCGCTCGCAGCTCCGGCAGCAGCCATTGGCCGTCCAGCGAGGGGAAGTACAGAAGCGCCGCGCGCTCAATGGGCTCGGCGCCCGGCTGCTTCAGGCGCTCGCTCTCGGCCTGCAGCTGGGCGTAGGCGGCGGTGACGCTCTGCGTGATCTGCGTCTGCACGCCCACGGGCAGCCGACAGCAGCCCGCGCTGATGCCGCCCACGAGCACGTTCACGCCGCGCACGCCGTCGATGCCGAGCAGCGTGTTGCCGATCGACGTCTCCAGAGCCAGCAATTCCTGGGGGCTGGCGGCGCTCTGGGCGTCGATGGACAGGTTGACCGTCGCCGTGCCGCGCGAATACTCAAAGTCCAGGAGCCGCACGTCCGAGGTCGCGCGCGACCCGGCGGCCAGCAGCGCGTCCACGGCGGCCTCGGGCAGGCTCACGCCGGCGTCTTCGCGAAGCGTCTGCGTGTAGGTGGTGAAGCCGGAGAAGTCCTGCGCGGCGCGGTAAAACGTGACCTCGCTCATCGCGCCGGAGACGCTCTCGCCCAGGATCATGTTTTCCGGCTCGTCCGAGGGCTCCGGCAGGCTGATTTCACCGGCGGACTGGGCCTGGGGCCCGCGCAGCACGCAGCCGCCCAGCGCGACGCACAGGGCGGTCAGAAGCGCGATGAGCGCCAGCAGCTTGCGCATGAAACCAACCTCCTATAGATCATGATCTTCGAAGGATGGGGAAAAGATCCTTTGCTTCGCAGGCCAGCGGCACGACTTCGCTGACGCTCCGCTCAGGATGACACGCATTTATTTAACTGAATAAAACTGTCATTCTGAGCGAAGCGAAGAATCCTATCCTTCCTTCTTCTTCTCCGCCAGCGGCAGCTCGATGATGAACGTCGAGCCCTTGCCGGGGGCGCTCTTGGCGTCGATCGTGCCGCCGTGCAGCAGCACGAACTGCTTGACGATGCTCAGGCCGAGGCCGGTGCCGCCGGTCTCGCGCGAGCGCGCCTTGTCCACGCGGTAGAAGCGGTCGAAGATGTGGGGCAGGTCCTCCTCGGGGATGCCCACGCCGGTGTCCGTCACGCGGATGACCGCGCGCTTGCCGGCGCGAGAGAGCGCGCAGCGCACCTCGCCGCCGCGGGGCGTGTACTTGATGGCGTTGTCGATGATGTTGTACACCACCTGTTGCAGCTTCAGCGCGTCGCCGCGCACCTCCAGGCTCTCCTTCGCCTGGCACTCCAGCTCCACGCCGTTTTCGCGGGCGAGGGGCGAAAGGCGCTTCACCTGCTCCTGCAGGAGCGCGCCGATGTCCAGGTCGGTCAGGTTCAGCTTCATGCCGCTGTCGATGTTCACCAGCGTCAGAAGGTCCGACACGATGCGGTTCAGCCGGTCGATCTCCTTGTTGATGTCGGTCAAAAACTCCTTGGCCATGGCCGGGTCCAGCGGGTCCTGGTAGACCATCGTCTCGGTCAGGATCTTCATCGTGCTCAGCGGCGTCTTGAGCTCGTGCGAGGCGTTTGAAACGAACTGGCTCCTGGACTTGTCCAGCTGCTCCAGGCGCTCGGACATGCTGTTGAACGCCCGGGCCAGCCCGGCGAACTCGTTGTTGCCGCGCACGCGCACACGCGCGGACAGGTCGCCCTTGCTCATGCGGGAGATGCCCTCGTTCAACTCGCCGATCGGCCGCGTGATCGTCCGCAGCACCAGCGCGTTCACCAGCAGCACCGCCAGCGCAACGATCGCCATCCAGGAGAGGATCTTGATCTGGATGTCGCGCAGGCTCTCGTAGATCTCCTGCACCTGGCTGATGTACACCACGACGCCCACGAGATTGCCGCCGCTTTTGATGGGGCTGGCGTAGAGGCCGGTCATCGCGTTGACGCCGGAAAAGCCGTTCAGCGCTGCGCGCAGCCAGTAGTTGCCGGCGCCTCCGGCGCTTCCGGCGTCGTAGAAGCCGTAGTCGCCCTCCGAGCCCTTCAACACGCCGTCGATCTCGGCGGTGATGAAGCGCTGGCCGTTCATCTCCGAGGCGGTGTCCACCTGCACCACGCAAAGCGCGTCCAGCACCAGCACGCGGCTCTGCTGGGCGCGGGCGGTCTCCAGCGCGGCGTCGTAGATGCTCTGCGCGTCAAAAGCGACCAAAGAACCGCTGAAGGCCTCGGCGAGGTTGTCGGCGATCCTCTGGTCGTCCCGCGTGCGCTGGGTAAACAGATATTCGCCCATCAGCTGAATCACCGAAAAGCCGATGACGGAGAACGCCACGACGATGATCAGCAGATAGGCGACGGTTATCTTCCAGCGTATGGAGTGTATGAAGGTTTTAATCCTTGTCAGTGAAATAGTAGCCCACTCCCCACTTGGTGAAGATGTATTCAGGCTGACTGGGCACCTTTTCGATCTTTTCACGCAGGCGGCGGATGTGCACGTCTACCGTGCGCAGGTCGCCCAGGTAGTCGTATTTCCAGATGGTTTCGAGCAGGTTTTCCCGGGAAAACACCTTGCCGCGGTTCGTCACGAACAGGTGCAGCAGGTCAAACTCCTTCGCCGTCAGGTTCACCTCGCGGCCCCCGACGGTCACGGAACGGTTGTTCACGTTCAGCTGCATGTCGCGCACGGTGATCACGCGCTGGCCGCTCTCGCGCTGCATCATGGCGGTGCGGCGGAAGATGGTGCGGATGCGGGCCTTGACCTCCAGGATGTTGAAGGGCTTGGTCATGTAGTCGTCCGCGCCGTACTCCAGGCCCAGGATCTTGTCCATGTCGTCGCCCTTGGCCGTGAGCATGATGATGGATACGTTGCTGCGCTCGCGGATGCGCTGGCAGACCTCGATGCCGTCGATCTTGGGCAGCATCACGTCCAGCAGCACCAGGTCGTACTGGCCGGAGAAGAATTTGTTGATGGCCTCCTCGCCGTCGGCCGCGGAATCCGTCTCGTAGCCATCCTGCTCAAGGGAATATTTCAAACCTTTAACAATTAAGGGCTCGTCGTCGACAATCAAGATGCGCTTGGGCATGGTTGTTCCTCCTCTGATGCCGTTGTAACAATGAATTGCACGAGTATGACATTACATTTTCACGATTTTGTTATTATTATAAACGATTCCTGACATGATTTCAAGTTGTTTTTTTTAAATGTTAGGTTTTTATACCCGCGCTGTACAAATTTATCGGATGGTGATAAGATAGTAGGTACCGGAAAACCCGGCACAGGCCGCCGCGCCCGTTCGCGGCGGCGACAAGGAGACGCGAATGACGCTATTCAGGAAATCCGCCGCGGCGCTCGTCGCCGTTCTTATACTGTTGCTTTCATGGCCCGCGATGGCCGAGGCGACCGCACCCTACGACATGAACGCGCCGCAAAACCTGGAGGCCGGGCATCTCTATGCCCAGTCTGCGCTGCTGATCGACGAGGACACGGGCGAGGAGCTCTTCTCGAAGAACAGCCGCGTGCGCATGTTCCCAGCCAGCACCACGAAGATCATGACTCTGCTGCTGGGCATCGAGAGCGGCATCCCGATGGATCAGCAGGTGACGATCCCTGCCGAGGCCGCCGACATCATGGAGGGCAGCTCCGTCATCCCCGTCAAGCCGGGCGACGTGATCAGCTGGAAGGACCTGCTCTACAGCTTCATGCTCTCCTCCGGCAACGACGGCGCGAACGCCATCGCCGTGCTGACGGCGGGCGGCATCCCGGCCTTTGTGGAGCAGATGAACGCGCGCGCCGCGGAGCTGGGCATGGAGGGCACGCACTACGCCAACGCCCACGGCCTGCACGACCCGGACCACTACACCACCGCGCAGGATCTGGCCGTGCTGGCCCGCGCCGCGATGCAAAACGACGTGTTCCGCGACATCGTGGCCCAGCCGAACTGGACGATCACCGTCACGCGCGGCGGTGAGACGAAGAGCGCCCAGATCATCTCCCGTAACAGTCTGCTCCAAAAGGACGAAAAGTATTACTACCCGGACTGCACCGGCATCAAGACCGGCCACCACAACAAGGCGGGCTGGTGCTTCGTCGGCTCGGCCGAACGCGACGGCATGCGCGTGATCTGCGTCGTGCTGAACTGCGAGGGCGAGTTTGACAAGTGGTACGACGCCGCGCGCCTGTTCGAGTATGGCTTCACGCGCTATCAGGACGTTTCCGCGCAGGCGCTCCTGGAGCGCGCGGCGGGGACTTTTGACACCGCGGAGATCGAGGATGCCGCGCCCGGCGAGGGTACGCTTGAATTGAAGCTGTCGAACGTCGAGGGCGGCGATAAGACAGTGAAGGTCGTCTCCGGCAGCGACGCCGCGCTCGACGCGAAGGCCGCTTTGCTGTCTGAAAGCGCGCAGATCGAGTGGACGCGCGCGCTGACGGCTCCCGTGAGCGACAATGAGATCCTCGGCAACGTGCGCTGCGACGTTCCGGGCGGCGGGGAAGTGCGGGCGCTGCTCGTGGCAAGCCGCGACGTGGCCGTGAAGCCCACACCTGAGCTCGTCGTCACCGAAGCGCCGACGCCGGCCGAGCCCGAGGCGACGCCGGAGACGGTCGCGCCGGAGCCGGAGCCCGAACCCGCGCCGAAGAGCAACGGCCTGGGCACAGCGTTCCTGGTCGCGCTCGTCGCGCTGCTCGCACTGGGCGGCATCGCCGGGGCGTACGTCGCGCGCCAGTCGCGCCGCAAAAAGGCGCGCAGGCGTCGCAGGAAGCGCCGCGGGGCCAAAAGCACCGCGAAGCCGTCCGCGAAACGTTGAGATTCGCCGCCGCGCTGTACAAATGCCCGCGGCGGTGGTATAATGACTGCGTATTTGACTTTACCGATGCGAGGTAATCCCATGCTCCGATGCATAAGGCTGCTCTGTGTCCTGCTGGCCGCGGCGCTCGCGCTGATGTGCGCGATCCCGGCCCTGGGCGAGGAGACGCCCTCCGACTACAACAAAAACGTGCCGCAGCTTTTGAGGGAGGGGCACCTCTACTCCAAGGCCGCGGCGCTTGTCGACGCCTCCAACGGCGACGTGTTGTTCACCAAGAACGCCCGGCAGCGCATGTACCCGGCCAGCACCACCAAGGTGATGACGCTGCTGCTGGCGCTGGAGAGCGGCATCGGCATGGACACCACCATCGTCGTCCCCAAGCAGGCCAACCAGATCCCGGCGGACAGCTCGCTGATCCCCGTGGTCCCCGGCGACGTGATGCCGTTCCGCGACCTGCTCTACGGCTTCATGCTCACCTCCGGCAACGACGGCGCGAACGCCGTGGCCGTGCTGGTCAGCGGCAGCGTGGACGCGTTCGTGGACAAGATGAACGCCCGCGCGCTGGAGATCGGCTGCGAGGACACGCACTTCGCAAACCCCCACGGCTACCACGACGAGAACCACTGGTCCACCGCGATGGACCTGGCGCGCATCGCCAGCGAGGCCGTGAAGCTGGACGCGTTCCGCCAGATCACCTCCACGCCCAGCTACGTCATGCACATCACGCGCGGCGGCGTGGAGCAGGAAGTGCGCATCGTCAACACCAATTCCCTTTTGAAGAAGGACAACACCTACTACTACGCGGACTGCATCGGCATCAAGACCGGCTACCACAGCGCGGCGGGCCAGTGCTTCGTCGGCGCGGCGGAGCGCGACGGCGTACGGCTGGTGACGGTCGACCTGGGCGGCATCGCCAACCAGGAGAAGTGGATCGACACGATCCGCATGTTCAACTACGGCTTCACCTGCTACACCGGCTACACGATGGAGCAGATGTTCACGCTGGCCAGCCCGAAGATCGCCACGCTGCGCGTGTCCAACGCCATCGAGACCGACCCGCAGAAGGGCATGCTTGGGCTGAAGATCGCCCAGATCAGCGACCCGGACTACACCCGCATGGTGGAGAACGACAACGAACAGGCCATGGCCGAGGCCGTGGACGACTTCGTGTCCCGCTGCGAGATGACCGTGACCAGCGACATGGCCGCGCCGATCTCCGAGGGCGAGATCATCGGCAAGCTGCGCTACGTGGACCAGTCCGGCAAGGAGATCAAGGCGCTGCTGGTGGCGGAGCGCTCCATCGCCGAGCAGCCGCCGAAGGCCGAGTTGACGGACATCTTCCCGGTGCTCAAGTACTTCGAGAACCCGCTCGTGGTGCTGCTGGCGGCGGTGCTGATCCTGCTGATTGTGCTGCTGCTGATCGCGGCGGGCGTCCGCGGCTCCCGCAAGGACCGGCGGCGCAAGAAGATCTACGAGGCGCGCCGCCTGGAGTACATGCGCCGCATGAGCGCCCGCCGTCGCCGCGAGGCGAAGCGCCGCGAGCGATACGACGATTACGATGATTACGACGACGAATGAGAACAATTGTTGATTCGATACAGGCGTTTGTGCGCAATATCGGGCGTTGAAGGAACGCCATTCGTACAGATCCTTCGCTTCGCTCAGGATGACAACGACGCGCATCCTGTCATCCTGAGCAAAGCAAAGGATCTGTTCGTTTCGCATGAAAAAGACAAAGCAATAGAAAACAATACTTTCCGAAAACTTCAAACGAATGTATAACACCTCCCATCCCGTCCATACTGACGCTACAGGAGGGATTTGTATGTTGGAGAGGATCAAAGCGCATTTCATCAAAACCATAGACCGGATGCGCGCCCGTTTGAAAGGCGTCACGCGCGCCCAGTGGGGCCGCGTCGGCTATTACGCCGCGCTGGCGCTGTTGCTGATTGCACTGGGAGTGGCGTCGAGCGCCTACAGGAACAAACGGCTCGCGCCGCCGAAACAGGAGCCCGTCGCTCGGTCAGCGCTGTCCGCACGCGCGGAGGCCGCCCTGCCGACTTCCGCGCCCACGCCTGCCCCCGTCGAGTGGGTCTGGCCGCTGGAGGGGGAGATCATCGGGGAATACAGCCCCAGCGAGCCCGTGTGGTCCACGACGCTCGAGCAGTGGCAGACCCACCCGGCGCTGGACATCGCCGGCAGCCCGGGCGAGGCCGTGTACGCCGCCCGTGACGGGGAGATATCGGACGCGTGGTGCGATCGGCTGTGGGGGAACGTGATCGTGATCGACCACGACGGCGGCTGGCAGTCCGTCTACCGGGGCCTCAACACGCTGAACCTCGTCGAGGTCGGCGACAGCGTGAAGGCCGGGGACGTCGTCAGCGCCGTCGCGCCGTCCGTGCCCTGCGAGGGGGACCTCGCGCCGCACATCCACTTCGAGCTGACGCGGGACGGGAAAGAGATGGACTTTGCGGAGATAATGGAAAACTGACACCTTGCGTCACGACTCCGGTTGCGCTATAATGGTCCCATCACGCGACGCGGAGGGATCCCCATGCCGAGACTGTGGGCGAAGATCATCAAGAAGCAGCGCATCGAGCGCCAGGCCACCGCGACCTGCGCCTGGGAGGATGCCGAGGACGCGCTGACCGAGCTGTGCCACGAGTTTGACATCCCGCGGCCCCTGTGGCTGGACAAGCACCGCCGGGAGTTCGAGGCGTTCCGGCGCACGCAGTTCCTGCCGGAGCACTTCATGGAGGACGTGCCCTTCCAGCGGCTGGACATCGAGTTCCTGGAGGATGACGGCAAGACCCGCCGCAGCAACGACCCGCGCAACCAGTTCGACTGACCGGGAGGGGAACGGATGGACGTTGAAAAGCTCAGCGGGCGCTATGCCGTGCGCGCGCTGGACGAGTCGGAGGCCGAAGCCGTGCTGCGCTTTTGCGAGCAGAACGAGCCGTTCTACCGGTATTGCGGCATGAAGCCGACGCTCGACAGCGTGCGCCGGGACATGACGGAAGGCCCGGAGGGCGTCGAGCCCGCCCGCAAGCACTACGTGGGCTTCCTTGACGGCGATCAGATAGTGGCGCTCATGGACTACATCGAAGGCTATCCCGACCCGGAAAGCGGCTATATCGGATTCTTTATGATGAACATAAGCCTGCAGGGGCGGGGCATCGGCAGCGCGATCATCGCCGAGGCGGCGGACTACCTGCGCTCCCTCGGCGTGAAGCGGCTTCGGCTGGCGATCGCCAGCGACAATCCGCAGGCCAACCACTTCTGGAAAAAGAATGGCTTTCGCGTCGTCAAGGCCGTGGACATGGGCGGCTGGACGGCGCTGGTGGCGGATCGGCGGCTGTAGCCTGTGTTAAAATCCTGTCACCCGCGCCAATTCGCTGGACGAAACCAAGCGGGAATGCTATAATAGTGCCGTCGATGACGAAGAGGAGTAGCTTGCGCACTTCCCAAGAGAGGGCGGCTCACAGGCTGAAAGGCCGCCCGGAACCCTGGCAGGCGAAGGTCGCTTCGGAGGCGGTCGGGCGAACGGAGTAACCCGGCGGGGCGCGCCCCTTGCAGCGCAGAGAGGCCGCGACTTGATTGCGGCGAATAAGGTGGTACCGCGGAGCAATCCGCCCTTTGTGGCGATGCTCCGCGTTCATTTTTCGATCGGGAAGACGGACTGTTTTCCGGGTCGGCGTACGCCGCAGGCGCGCGCCGACGATCGATCGGGGAGGTGTTGTCATGTCGGGAGAGAACAGGCGCTTCGGCGGCTTTCTGCTGCCGGTGATCGTCGTGCTCGTCGGCGCGTATTTCCTCGTCACGGGCATGCGCTCCGGCACGCTCAGCGCCGCTGAGCTCAAGCCCGTCAACTGGGTCGGGCTCGCGCTGATGCTCGCCGGGCTCGTATGCGCCTTCTTCAAAAAGCCCGCGCTGAAGCTGGCGGGCACGCTCGTCTGCGGCGTTGGCGCGATACTGGTGATCTGTCTATAATACAAGGGGGATATATCAAATGGAGACCAAACAGGAATTCACGATGGAAAAGGTGTTCCAGCCCAACCAGGTGGAGGGCCGCATCTACGAAAAGTGGGAAAAGTCCGGCGCGTTTGAGCCGCGCAAGGACGCAAGCAAAAAGCCGTTCGTGATCGTGATGCCGCCGCCGAACATCACGGGACAGCTGCACATCGGGCACGCGCTGGACGAAATGCCCCAGGACGTGCTGATCCGCTATCACCGCATGAAGGGCGACCCGACGCTGTGGGTGCCCGGCACGGACCACGCCGCCATCGCCACCGAGGTGAGGGTGCTGGACGCGCTGCGCAAGGAGGGCCTCACCAAGGACATGATCGGCCGCGAGGCGTTCCTCAAGCGCACGTGGGAGTGGAAAAGGGAGTATGGCGGGCGCATTGTCCGGCAGCTTCGCAAGCTGGGCGTGTCCTGCGACTGGAGCCGCGAGCGCTTCACGATGGACGACGGCCTCTCCCGCGCTGTGCGCGAGACGTTTGTGCGCCTGTATGAAACGGACCTGATCTATCGCGGTTACCGGATGATCAACTGGTGCCCGTGCTGCAAGAGCTCGCTGTCCGACATCGAAGTGGAGTACGAGACGCAGAACGGCCACTTCTGGCACATCCTCTATCCCGTGAAGGAGACGGGGGAGCTGCTGGAGCTGGCCACCACGCGCCCGGAGACCATGCTGGGCGACACCGCCGTGGCCATCAACGCCGAGGACCCGCGCTACGCCCACCTGCACGGCTGCCACGTGATCCTGCCGCTGATCGACAAGGAGATCCCGATCGTGTGCGACGAGCACGCCGACATGGAGAAGGGCACCGGCGTCGTGAAGATCACGCCCGCGCACGACCCCAACGACTTTGAGGTCGGCAAGCGCCACAACCTGCCCATGGTGCGCGTGTTCACCTACGACGGCCACATGACCGGCGCGGAGGAGGCCGCCAAGGTGGCGGAGCTGATCGCCAGCGGCCGCGCCGCGAAGGACGAGCCGGAGGTGCTGGACTGCGGCAAGTACGCCGGAATGACCACGATGCAGGCCCGCGAGGCCATCGTGGAGGACCTGAAGGCGCTGGGCCTGCTCAAGGAGGTCGAGGCGCTGACGCACGAGGTGGGAACCTGCTACCGCTGCCACACCACGCTGGAGCCGATGGTCAGCAAGCAGTGGTTCGTGCGCATGGAGCCGCTCGCCAAACCCGCCTGCAAAGTTGTGTACGACGGCAAGCTGAGATTCATCCCCGAGCGCTTTGAAAAGACCTACCTGAACTGGATGGAGAACACCCGCGACTGGTGCATCAGCCGCCAGCTGTGGTGGGGCCACCGCATTCCCGCCTTCTACTGCGACGACTGCGGCGAGACCTTTGTCACCCGTGAGGACATCACCGCCTGCCCGAAGTGCGGCAAGCCCGTCCATCAGGACGAGGACGTGCTGGACACCTGGTTCTCCTCGGCGCTCTGGCCGTTCTCCACGCTGGGCTGGCCCGAGAAGACCGACGACTTCAACTACTACTATCCGAACACCGTCCTCTCCTGCGGCTACGACATCATCTTCTTCTGGCTGGCGCGGATGGTGTTCTCCGGCATCGAGCAGACCGGCGAGTGCCCGTTCGAGATCGCGCTGAT
>CACYET010000039.1 GCA_902773515.1 uncultured Eubacteriales bacterium
CGCGAAATCGGTGGTCTGCGGCGGCTGGATGTACTTGTCGTGGATGCGCTTCGCCTGCTCCAGCACGGCGCGCTCCAGCTGCGCGGCGCAGCGCGCGGCCGCCTGGGCGTCGCCGGACTGCGCGGCCTCCACCAGGCGCAGGTAATCCTCCTGCGGGAACTTCGCGTCGATGGGCAGAAGCGGGGCCTCGCCCGCCGCCGTCGGAAGCGGCAGCGCGAACTCCACGCGGTTCTGCGAAAGCGCGGGGATGGCGACGTTCTCCAAATACTGTCCCGGCGCGAAGAGCTGCTCCAGCAGTGCGCGCAGCTGCACCTCGCCCCAGACGCCGCGCGTCTTCACGCCGCCCAGCATCTTCTTCAGGTCCGTCACGCCCAGCGACAGCTCGCGCAGCTCGCCCAGCCCCCGGTGCACGTTCTCCAGCTGCCCGCCGATGACCTTGAACGACTCGTTCAGCCGCCCGTCCAGCTTGCCGGACACCAGGTCCTGCATTTGCTCCAGGCGGCGCTCGTTGGACTGGTTCATCAGCTCCATGCGCTCGTCCAGCGTGCGGCGCATGCGGTCCTGGCGGCTCTCCATCGCGCCGGACATGGCCTCGATCTGCCGAAGCGCCGAGCCGAGCCCCTCGCCCAGCCGCGCCACGGCCTCGGACTGCCGCTCGGCGTCGTGGCGCAGGCGGCCCAGCATCCGCGCCTGGCGGCGCTCGGTGCGCTTCGCCAGCAGCACCGCGCACGCGATCGCGACCGCGATCGCCGCGACGGCCAGCGCCAGCGTCAGCACCGGGGCGTTTTCCCGGATCCACTCGTTCATTTGCGGCCCAGCTCCCGCGTCTTTTCAAAGGTGGCGATGACCGCCTCCATGGCCGCGCTCCGGAAGCCGCCCGCCTCCAGCGCGCGCACACCCTGGATGGTGCTGCCGCCGGGGCTGCACACGGCGTCCTTCAGCGCGCCGGGATGCGCGCCCGTCTCCAGCGCCAGCGCCGCCGTGCCCAGCATCATCTGGGCGGCGAACTTCTGGGCGTCGGCCCGCGGCAGCCCGCAGGCCACGCCGCCGTCGGCCAGCGCCTCGATCAGCATTGCGGCAAACGCCGGGCCGCAGCCCGCCACGGCGCTGCCGGCGTCCATCTGCTTCTCCTCGATAGAGGCCAGCAGCCCCGCGCCCGCCATCGCCGAGGTGAACCGCGCCAGCTGTTCCCCGGTGACGCCGTCGTGACAGCACAGCACCAGGCCCTTGCCAATGGCCGCCGGGGTGTTCGGGTTGATGCGGATCACCGGGAAGTCGACCCCCGCCATGGCGCGGATGGTCTCGATGGTCAGCCCCGCCGCCATCGTCACCAGCACGCACGGCGCCTGCCGCGCCGCCAGCGCCGCGCGGATGCCCGCCAGCATGCCGGCCATCATCTGCGGCTTCACGCCCAGGAACAGGTAGTCGCTGCGCGCGGCCGCCTCCGCGTTGTCCACGACCGTCGCGCCCAGCTTTTCAGCCAGCGCGCGGGCCTTCCCGGGCGTGCGGTTCGCCAGCAGGATACACTCCCCCGGCAGCGCCTTGCGCGCCGCCGCGGCCAGCGCCCCGCCCATGTTGCCGCAGCCGATGAAGCCAAAGATGGGATTGCTCATATGAATTGCCTCCTGTGTTTTCAGGTATACAAGCGTAGGGGCGGCGCAACGCCGCCCCTACAGCATGGATTCACATATGCGGCGCCGCCGGGTCAGCGCGCGCCGTTCACATAGCGCACCTCGCCGGGCATGATCATGCCCAGCTCGTCGCGGGCGGTGCGGATCACGTAGTCGTCGGTCCGGGCGAAGTTCAGCTGGTCCGTGAGGGCGTTCACCTGCAGGATCAGCTCGTCGCGCTCCGTGCGCGCCTCGCTCAGCCGCGCCGCGCCCTGAGCGTAGCGCGCGCGCATCACCAGGAAGCTCGCGCCGAACACCAGCAGCGTCACGGCGATCATGAACAGCCAGAACCGGGGCTTTACCTTGCGCCGCATCGCTGCCTCACCTCGAATCAACAAAATTAACCTTATTTTCTCTAATTTCGACATGCCATCCCCGTTTCCTGTCACTTAAATATGACTTTAATCCAACGATACGCGCGAATCTTGACAAAAATGCGACGAAACGCCGCCCCCAGTCCATGCGCCGCGCGTCGGGCCGGTCCGAACGCCGCGGCGGCGAACAGCACGAAGCCCGCGAGCGCCGCCAGCACGCCGTAGAGCCGCGCGCGCCCGTAGTCGGCGGCCACCAGCGCCGCGCAGAAGATGACTGCCGCGCCCGCGCCGAAGGCCAGGTCCGCCGCCAGCGACAGCCAGAAGCCCGCGGCCAGCAGCCGCCGAAGAAACGCCAGCAGCGCGTACCACGCGCCGATCAGCGCCCCGGCGGCCATCATCCACAGAAACACCCAGCCCTGGCCGATCGTGGAGAACAGCATCAGCGCAGCAGCCGGCCCAGCAGGCCGCTCTTCTTCTTCACGGCGCTGTACTCCAGGGCGTCCACCTCGCCCTCAACCTCCGCGCGGCCGTCCTCCAGGCTCAGGCGGGAGATGTTCAGCCCCGCCCCGGCCACCGTCAGCGTGCCCTGGCTCGTGCGCAGCACCACCATCTGCTCGTTGAAGCAGTCCACGTCCTCCACCCCGGTCAGGCTCAGCTTCCGGCGGTCCACCAGCGTCACCGCGTGCTCCCGCGCCCCATCCGCATTTTGCACTGGTTTACACCCCCTTTTGGGGAGTGTATGAGACAATGAGGCGGCGAATTCCCATTGTTCAGATTTGCGTATAAGCAAGAGAGTTTAGAGTTCAGAGTTGAGAGTTTAGCAAATAGCCAAGTATAGCGATTGACAGACGGCCAATCCCATCGAATACCGACGCTATTATCTCAACTCTAAACTCTCAACTCTTAACTTTTTTCATATTTGCTGCGTATGATATAATAGAAATATATGTATCGGAGGATGTCGGATATGATCTACCTCGATCACGCCGCGACGACGCCGGCGAACCCGCAGGTCATCGACGCCATGGCGGCCTGCATGCGCGCGCAATGGAAGAATCCCTCGGCGGCCTACGCCGGAGCGGGCGACGCGCGCGCGGCGCTGCGGCGGGCGCGCACGGCCGTGGCGGCGCTGCTGAACGCCACACCGCAGGAGATCGTGTTCACCTCCGGCGGCACCGAGGGCAACAACCAGGCGATGCTGGCAGCGCGGGGCGGCCACGTGGTCGTGTCGGCCATCGAGCACGCCTCGGTGCTGAACGCGGCGCGGGCGCTGTGCCGGGAAGTGACGCTCGTGCCACCGGATGGCGACGGATGCGTCCCGGCGGAGGCGGTGGCGCGGGCGCTGCGGCCGGATACGGCGCTGATCTCGGTGCAGCTGGCGAACAACGAGACCGGCGCGCTCCAGCCCGTCGCCGGGATCGCGGCGCTGGCGCGCGAACGGCGCGTGCTCATGCACTGCGACGCGGTGCAGGCCGCCGGGCACATCCCCGTGGACGTCAAAGCGCTGGGCGTGGACCTTCTGACGCTGTCCGGCCACAAGCTGTACGGGCCCCGGGGCGTCGGCGCGCTGTATATCCGGCAGGGCGTCGCCGTTCCCCCGCTGCTGCGCGGCGGCGGGCAGGAGCTGGGGCTCCGCGCCGGGACGGAAGACCTGCCCGCGATCGCAGGGCTGGGCGTGGCCGCGGAGCTCGCCCGGGCCGACATGGGCGCGGAGGCCGAGCGCGAGCGGGCGCTGCTGGCCGGATTCGTTGCCGACGTTCGCTCGCGCATCCCCGGCTGTCGGCTGCTGGCGGAGAACGCGCCGCGTCTGCCAGGAATCGCCGCGCTGCTGATGCCGCGGCTGGACGCTGAGCGGGCCATCGCGGCGCTGGATGTGCGGGGCGTCGAGGTGTCCGGCGGGGCCGCCTGCGCCTCGCGCGAGCGCGCTCCCAGCCACGTCTACACCGCGATGGGGCTCTCCCCCCAGGACGCCGCGCGGGTGATCCGCGTCAGCATCGGACGCGGCACGACGGAAAACGACCTCCGCACGGCGGCGGAGGCGTTTGGGGAGGTATATTTATAGAGTTTAGAGTTGAGAGTTTAGAGTTGAGTATAGAGTGCCGGGGAACCGGATTGCCACCTCGACCCTTCGGGTCTCCTCGCAATGACGTTCAACGAATGAACCGCAGATATCGTCATTGCGAGGAGCGAAGCGACGTGGCAATCCGGTTCCCCGGCATTCTTATCTAAACTCTGAACTCTCAACTCTCAACTCTGTTCATTCTGCGCAGCTCCCGGCCACCTGCAGGGTCTGCGCGGCCAGCTTTGTGCCGGCCTGGACGGCCTGGGACAGCGGTTCGCCCCGCATCAGCGCGTCGACGGCGGCGGAGAAGAAGGCGTCGCCCGCGCCGGTGGTGTCCACCACCTGCACGTCCAGCGGCGGGCAGTAGCCGAACTCGCCGGTCACGTTGTCGGCGTACACCGCGCCCTGGGGGCCCATCGTGATCACCATGGCCGGTATGCCCGCCACGGCGGAGCCCCGCCGCAGCGCCTCCAGCGTGGCGTCGGGGTCCAGCTGCGTCAGGTCCTCGCGGAACAGCCGCCCGGCCTCCATCTCGTTGCAGATGAAGCAGGCCACGTCGTGCAGATACTCCGGGTGCTTCAGGATCACACCCATGTTGCCCACGATGGAGTAGACCGGCTTGCCGTGCTGCTTCGCCAGCGCGATCACGCGGCCGGAGATGGCGGCGCTCGTGTCCATCTCCAGCGCCACGCCGTCGGTCGCGGCCATCACGGCGTCGCCGTGGGCCTCCAGGTAGGCCTCCAGCGCGGTAAAATCCGGCTGGCGGGAGATGGACCCGGCCAGGTCGCCCCTCTCGTCGAGGATCGCCAGCCACATGCCCATGCCCTTTTTCGCCTCGATCACGTGCTCCACGCCCACGCCCAGCGCCGCCAGGTTTTCGCGCACCTCGCGGCCCAGCGCGTTGTCGTCCACCATGCTCACGAAGCGCGCCTCGACGCCCAGCTTCACGAGGTTCTCCGCCACGTTGCGGCAGACGCCGCCCGCCGTCACCTGCACCTCGCCCACGTTGCGCTCCAGCGGCATGTAGTGATTTTGCGCGAACCCCTTGACATCCACGAATATCGCGCCGACGACCAGCATAGGCGCACCTCCTATCATTGGTAAAGGTCATCCGGGCAACTCCCTCGGAGAGGGAGCCTTTATACACCAATTATACCATCACAGCGGCCCAGGAATCAAGGCAAAATCGCCCTTTTTTCAGGTTCAATGACACTAAACTTTTGCGCCTATAATTTAATCACATACATTTAACGCATATCGGCCCCGCGGCGTATTGACAGGGAGGCGCAAAGGTGGTTTAATATTATTCGACCCAAAGTTCAGTAAGCTTAAACTCAGGACCCCGGCGAAGGGAGGCGAAGCCGTGAAGATCGGCGATAAACTGCGCAGGCTGCGCCTGCAGCGCGCGCTGACCCAGGAGGAGCTGGCCGACCGCTGCGAGCTGTCTAAGAGCTTTATCTCGCTGCTGGAGCGCGACCTGACCTCCCCCTCGCTGGACACGCTCTCGGACCTGCTCGAAACGCTGGGCAGCGACCTGCCCACGTTCTTCCGCGAGAAGGACGAAAAGCTGGTGTTCGGCGGCGAGGACATCTTCGTCAAGGAGGATCCGGACGGCAGGCTGAAGGGCATGATCCGCTGGCTGATCCCCTCGGCCCAGAAGAACCAGATGGAGCCGATCCTGGTGGAAATGGCCCCCGGCGGCGAGACCCAGGAGGACGACCCGCACGAGGGCGAGGAGTTTGGCTACGTGCTCGCGGGCACGGTGAAGATCGTGCTGGGCGACCGCGTGGAGCGCGCGCGCAAGGACGAGAGCTTCTACTTCCGCCCCGCCGCCCCCCACAAGCTGGTCAACGCCGGCAAGGGCGTCTGCCGCGTGCTGTGGGTGTCGACGCCACCGAGCTTCTGAGTGTTTAGAGTTAAGAGTTAAGAGTTTAGATGAAGTTACCGGCTGGCGCGAACAGCTGTCGATTGCCGCTATTTATTAAATGAAATCCGAAGGATTTCCACCACAACTCCACTCTAAACTCTCCACTCTAAACTCTCCACTCTAAACTCTGTAATGAGGATTACTTCGTTAGGAGTTGTTCGATATGGTCCAGGATATGCGCCTGATCGAGTTGAAGGGCGTCTGCAAGAGCTTCGGCGACACCGAGGTGCTGCACGACGTCGACCTGTACATCCGCAAGTGCGAGTTCATCACGCTGCTGGGGCCCTCCGGCTGCGGCAAGACCACGCTGCTGCGGATCATCGGCGGCTTTGAGATGCCCACGTCCGGCGAAGTGCTGTTCGAGGGCAAGGACATGACCGGCATCCCGCCCCACAAGCGCCGCATCAACACGGTGTTCCAGAAGTACGCGCTGTTCAACCACCTGAACGTGTACGACAACATCGCCTTCGGCCTGAACCTGAAGACGCCGGAACAGCTGGGCGTGAAGACCAAGGCCGAGAAGAAGGCGGAGATCGAGCGCCGCGTGTCGCGGATGCTGAAGCTGGTGAAGATGGAGGGCTACGAGAAGCGCTCCACCAACGCGCTGTCCGGCGGCCAGCAGCAGCGCATCGCCATCGCGCGCGCGCTGGTGAACGAGCCGGAGGTGTTGCTGCTGGACGAGCCGCTGGGCGCGCTGGACCTCAAGCTGCGCAAGGAAATGCAGCTGGAGCTGAAGGCCATGCAGCAGCAGCTGGGCATCACGTTCATCTACGTGACGCACGACCAGGAGGAGGCGCTGACCATGTCGGACACGATCGCCGTGATGAACGGCGGGCGCGTGCAGCAGATCGGCGACCCCAAGCGCATCTACGACGAGCCGAAGAACGCCTTTGTGGCGGACTTCATCGGCGAGAGCAACATCATCCCCGGCGAAATGCTGGAGGACGACCTGGTGCGCTTCTCCGACACCGAGTTCCAGTGCGTGGACGAGGGCTTTGAGAAGAACGAGCCCGTGGACGTGGTCATCCGCCCCGAGGACATCATGATCGTGGGCGAGGACGTGGGCATGCTCACCGGCACGGTGCAGAGCGTGGTCTTCAAGGGCGTGCACTACGAGATGATCGTCATCTCCGGCCAGTTCAAGTGGAAGGTGCAGTCCACCACGATGCAGCCCGTGGGCAGCCGCGTGGGCATGACCATCGTGCCCTACAACATCCACATCATGCACCGCACGGACATGCCCAACATACCCGACAACATCTACGTGCCCGACGGCGAATCGCGCGAGGAGGCGTAGCCCATGAAGCGTTCCTGGTATGCCTCGCCCTACGCGCTGTGGATGGTGCTGTTCACGGTGGTGCCGCTGCTGTTTGTGTGCTGGTACGCCTTCACCACGCCCTCCGGCGCGTTCACGCTGGACAACTTCTCCAAGATCGCCCAGCCGATGTACCTGCTGGTGCTGTGGGACAGCCTGCGCCTGGCGCTGTACTGCACGGCGCTGTGCCTGCTGATCGGCTACCCCACCGCCTACTTCCTCGCCAGCCGCGACTTCAGCCGCGCGCAGAGCCTGGTGGTGCTGATCATCGTGCCGATGTGGATGAACTTCCTGCTGCGCACCTACGCGATGATGACGCTGCTGGAGGACAACGGCGTGCTGAACACGCTGATGCGCGCGATGGGCCTGCCCGGCATGAAGATGATCGGCACGGAGGGCGCGGTGGTGCTGGGCATGGTGTACAACTACCTGCCCTTCATGGTGCTGCCGATCTACACCGTGCTCAAGAAAATGGACTACTCCGTGATCGAGGCCGCGCAGGACCTGGGCTGCAACCCGCTGCAGGTGGTCAGCCGCGTGGTGCTGCCGATGTCGATCCCCGGCGTGGTGTCGGGCATCACGATGGTGTTCATGCCGGCCGTGACCACGTTCTCCATCTCCCGCCTGCTCTCCAGCGGCATGGTCTACCTGGTGGGCGACATGATCGAGGACTACTTCATCTCGATGAACAACCGCAATGTCGGCAGCTCCATCTCGCTGGTGATGCTGGTGCTGATCATACTGTCCATCGGCTTTTTGCGCAAGGTGGACCCGGACAGCGAAGGGGGTGGGCTGTGGTGAGAACGCATCGCGCCAAGGCCCTCAAGGGCGCGTATCTCGCGCTGGTGCTGGCCTTTCTGTACATCCCGATCGTGATCATGATCGCGCTGAGCTTCAACAAGTCCGTGTCCCGCGCGGAGTGGACGGGCTTCACGCTGGACTGGTACGCCAAGCTGTTCCAGTCGAAGCAGATCATGGCCGCGCTGCGCGTGACGCTGGAGGTGGCCGTGCTGGCCACGGCGGTGTCCACCGTGATCGGCACGCTGGGCGCCATCGGCATGCAAGCGATGAACACCGGCATGGCCAACGTGCTGGTGAACATGTCCTACCTGCCCATGACGACGCCCGACATCGTCACCGGCGTCTCGCTGATGCTGATGTTCGTGTTCACGAAGGTGCCGATGGGCAAGTGGACGATGCTGATGGCCCACATCGCCTTCGACACGCCCTACGTGCTGTTCTCGGTGATGCCGAAGCTCAGGCAGATGAACCCGAACCTCTACGAGGCGGCGCTGGATTTGGGGTGCAGCCCGCTGCAGGCGCTCTACAAGGTGATCCTGCCGGAGATCAGCCCCGGCATCGTCACCGGCGCGCTGCTGGCGTTCACGATGTCGCTGGACGACTTCGTGATCTCCTACTTCACCTCGAACACCGACCAGAACCTGGCGATGATCGTCTACTCCGCCGCCCGCCGCGGCGTGGAGCCCACGATGTACGCGCTGAGCACGCTGATGTTCGTGGCGATCATGGCCCTGCTGCTGGCCGTCAACCGGAGAAGCGGGCTGGAGAACATTTAAAACCAGGAAAAGAGTTTAGAGTTCAGAGTTTAGAGTTTAGATAATAGCCCGGGAATATCGAATTAAATCATCAGAAATCCGCAAGGATTTCAACCGCAACTCCACTCTAAACTCTCAACTCTCCACTCTCAAAAATATGTAGCCCTCCGGGGTTCGCATAGATGGTATCACAAGCACTACACATTTGGAGGAAAAGCCCATGAAGAAGACCGTTGTCATCGCCCTGGCCGCCGTGCTCATCGTCGCCATCGGCGTCGGCGTCTATTTCGCCACCCGCAAGCCCTCGGAGGACAGGCCCGCGGCGGACACCGAGCTGACCGTGTACAACTGGTTTGACTACATCGACCCCGAGGTGCTGAACCTGTTTACGGAGCAGACCGGCATCAAGGTCAACTACGTCAACTTCACCCAGAACGAGGACATGTACGCCAAGCTGGAGGCCGGCGCGGGCACATACGACGTCGTCTTCCCCTCCGAATACATGATCGAGCGCCTCATCAAGGAGGACCGGCTGGAAGAGCTGAACCTGGAGAACATCCCGAACCTGGCGAACGTGCTGGACAACCTGCGCGACCCCAGCTACGATCCCGGCAACGCCCACTCCGTGCCCTACATGTGGGGCACGCTGGGCATCCTGTACAACACCGAGAAGGTGTCCGAGCCCATCACCAGCTGGCGCAGCCTGTTCGACGAGCAGTACAAGGGCCAGGTGTTCATGATGAACTCGCTGCGCGACACCCTCGGCCTGGGCCTGAAGACGCTGGGCTATTCGATGAACACCCGCAGCGCCGACGAGCTGCGCGAGGCCTGCGACCTGCTGGTGAAGCAGAAGCAGGACGGCATGGTGGCCGGCAACTTCGTGGACGAGACCAAGGACAAGATGGTCGCGGGCGAGGCCGCGCTGGCCGTGATCTACTCCGGCGACGCGCTGTACGCCATGGAGAAGAACGACAAGCTGGCCTATGTGGTGCCCGAGGAGGGCAGCAACATCTGGGTGGACGGCATGTGCATCCCCAAGGGCACCCAGCACAAGGAGGCCGCCGAGACGTTCATCAACTTCATGTGCCAGCCCGAGATCGCCCAGATGAACATGGACTACATCTACTACAGCTCTCCGATCAAGCAGGTCGTGGAGAACCTCGACGAGGAGCAGGCCGCCAACGGCGCGCTGAACCCGCCGCAGGACGTGATCGCCCGCTGCGAGTACTACAACGACATCTCCGACGCCATGGACCTCTACGAGGGCATCTGGATGGAGATCCGCATGGCGCGGTAAGCGCGGCGGCAAAAAAAGATCCTTCGACTCCGCTGACGCTCCGCTCAGGATGACAACAACGCGGCAACTGCCGACCTGTCATCCTGAGCGGAGCCGCAATAGCGGCGAAGTCGAAGGATCTTTCTTATTTATTTCAATATATCAATCGTTCTTGTGCGCCCACTTGTACGCCCGCTCGATGGACTTCTGGTGCTCCTCGTTCTCGGTGCTGGTGCCGTGGGTGATGCTGCCGGTCATGTGCAGGCAGAACTGGCCGTCGTAGTTGTTGTTCAGGATGGTCTGGTCGCCGTGGGGCTCGGTGTTGATGCCGCAGGCCACGTACTTGCTGCCGGCCTTGAGGATCACGGCGTGGCTCTTCCAGGAGAACTTGCCCTTCGCCACGCGCAGCAGCTTCGCGGTGTCGGCGATGGTGGCGGGCTCCACGTCGGCGTGATTGTGGCCGCCCATGCGCTTGATGCGCAGCTCGATCCCGGTGTCGATGTCGTAGATGTAGCCGTACTTGCCCTTCTTGAGCACGTTCTTGCCGTCGCCGAACCAGTCCATCTTCACCACCCGGCTCTTCCAGGAGGTATCGGAGGCGGCGGAGGCCTTCTTCGCGGAGACCTTGCTCTTGCTCACGCAGCCGCTCTTCACATAGCCGGTGACGGAGCCGCTGGCGTTCTGCACCTTGTAGTAGCCGCCCTCCTTCTCCACCACGTACACCTTGGTGTTGGCGCTGATGGCGCGCTTGGACGAGCTGGAGGACGCCTTCTTGTACACGTAGGTGTCCTTGCTGACGTAGGCGGCGGTGCGCTTGGCGGCCTTCTTGTCGGACTTGGACGACTTGGACGAGCCGGACTTGGACGAACCGGACGACGCCTTGGACAGGTACTTGGTGGGCATGTAGCCGGTCTTTCCGCTGACCTTCACCTTCGCCCACTTGCCCTTCACGGCCGTCACCGTCACCTGGGTGCCCTTCGCCAGCTTCACGTGGTCCGACGAGGAGGAGGCCGAGCGGTAGATCTTCGCCGAGGACGAGGAGACCTTCGCCTTCACCGATTCCGCCATCGCCGGAGCGGCCACGGAGAGGATCAGCATCGCGATCAGCATCGCGCAGATTATCTTTTGTATACGCCGCAACATTTGTTTCACCTTTTTCTCTGGATTTTAAAATCTGGTGACATTATATTACAAAATTATTGCAGTGTGTATGATTTCCTTAAAATGTACCTCTATATTCTAAACATTGTCGCAATACATGATAAATCTTGGCGGATTTCCCTCCCCCCTGTTCCCTGTTCCCTCCCCTCTCAATCCATTTTTCGTTAACTTTTGGTTTATTCATGCACATATTCCCCCTCCTCCCTAATTTAGACTTTTTCTCGAAATCGGTCCGCAGGATTTGACGAGCCGCGCGCGGTTATGTATAATAGAGGTGTATAAAAACCCGCTTTTACCGGCCGCCGCGGCGGCTGTCACCAGGAGAGGAGCTTCATCATGGCGAAAACGAGCAAAAGGCAGCCTTCGGTGCTGAACTGGATGGGAACGCTGATCCTGTACGCCATCCCCGGCGTGAACCTGATCTTCCTGATTCTCTCCGCGATCTTCGCGAAGTCCACGAGCAAGCGCAGCTTCGCCGTCGCGGGCATCCTGCTGATCGTGCTGTGCGCGATCCTCACCTTCGCGGCTTTCGCCATCTTCCCGGATTTCTTCACGAAGCTGGCGGAAACCATGCGCCAGGCCGCGCACCCCGCCCCCGTGGGCGAGGTCATCCCCGTGGCGTAGATTCGGACGGGAGGATCGTCGGCGCGCTCCCGCATGGCCCGCCGACCCGCAATAACGTCTGTATTTCCCATTCATGAGCCGACAAAACACCCTGAAAACATCGCGTTTTCAGGGCTTTTATAACGAACGACCAGGTCCTGGCCGGCGACGACGTCCGTCCGGTTCAGGAAATACTGCCCGGCGCGGAGGAAGCGCTGTCCGACGCCGCTTAGGCCGCCCGGCGCGCCACTTTATGAAAAAGGAGACAGTGAATATGAAAAAGTCTGTTTGCATCGCGCTTCTGGTCGCGCTGACGCTCATTCTCGGGACCCTGGCGTCCGCTCAGGCGGAGATCCTCCCCCCTCGCGGAGAGGGGCAGATCGGCCTTCAGGCCGTCGTGCTGTGTGAAAGCCTCACGGTGCGCCGGGAACCCAGCACCTCTTCCGAGACGGTCACGAAGCTGGACTATGGCGATCTTCCCATCGTGATGGAGCAATCGGACGGATGGGCCTACTGCGCGCTCGGGGATTCCGAGGACTCGCTCATGGGATGGGTCAACGCAGACTACATCGCCATCGATCCCGCCTGGTACCGGACGGACGACAGGACGCCGGTTTACGCCTGGGATTCTTCGTCGGCGAAGAAGATCGCCCTGCTGGACGCGGACACCACCCTGCCCATCCTCAAGCAGGAAGGCGAGTGGCTCATCGTCAGCCTGCGCGGCGCGACCGGGTGGATCCGCAGGCGCGCCGCAGACTGATCCGGCGCGCGTTTCCCCTATTGTCATAAAAAACTTCCCCTGTCGGGCTGTTTAAGCCCGCCCGGGGAAGTTTTTTTCATTTGGATCAGCCGACTTCCACTTCGG
>CACYET010000040.1 GCA_902773515.1 uncultured Eubacteriales bacterium
TGGTGGTCGTCGGCGGCCTGAAGCGCATCGCCGCGGTCACCGAAAAGATCGTGCCCTTCATGGTGATACTGTACATGGTCGGCTCCATCGTGATCTTCTTCACCAACATCGGCCAGATCGGCGCGGTGTTCTCCGCCATCTTCCGCGGCGCGTTCGCAGCCAAGGCGGCCGGCGGCGGCATCGTGGGCTACGGCATCAAGCTGGCCATCGAGCAGGGCATGAAGCGCGGCGTGTTCTCCAACGAGGCCGGCCTCGGCTCCTCGGTCATGGTCCACTCCAACTCCAACGTGAAGGAGCCCGTGAAGCAGGGCATGTGGGGCATCTTTGAGGTGTTCGCGGACACCATCGTGGTCTGCACGCTGACGGCCTTCTCGGTGCTGAGTTCGGGCCTTGTGAACCTGGAGACCGGCGAGACCGTCGCCGAGTACGCGGGCGTGGCCCTGAACAAGGCCAACCTCGTCTCCACCGTGTTCTCCATCCGCTTCGGCTGGATCGGCTCGGCGTTCATCGCCGTGTCCATCGCGCTGTTCGCGTTCTCCACCGTGCTCGGCTGGAGCCACTACGGCACCAAGGCCACCGAGTACCTGCTGGGTGAGAAGAACACCATCCCCTACCGCGTGATCTTCGTGCTGCTGGTGTTCGGCGGCGCGGTGATGGGCGACAACCTCGCCTGGGACCTGGCCGACACCTTCAACGGCATGATGATGATCCCCAACCTGATCGGCGTCATCGCGCTGTCCGGCGTGGTGGCGAAGATCACGAAGAACTACGTCGACCGCACCTTCCGCGGCTCCACCGAAAAGCCCCTGTACTCCGCCTTCCCGGACGTCCAGGCCGAACAGGAAGCCCGGACGGATGTGGAGGACTGAGCGCAGGGCGCTCAACCCCAATTGCTGCCGCGACATAAACACGATTCCCCGCGCCACTGATTCAAGCGCGGGGAATCTTTTGTCGTCAGTCAATAGGAACGCATACCGGGAGAACGGTGCCAAGGGGACGGTTCTCTCGACACATCATGCGCGCGATACCGCCTTCACGTCTTACCACGCGTGCGTCCCCGTCGCGATCAGGCTGTCGATGTCGGCGCAGGCGTTTTCCAGGCTCTCCGTGTGATAGGTCCAATACTGATCGTATATCTTCTGCGTCGCTGCGTGCGCGTCCCATTGGCGCAGGACGTCGGCGGCGGAGATGCCCTTGCGATCCGCGTACTCCTGCAACAGCAGGATGAAGAAATCCATCTCATCCGACATATTCATCCCTCCTCAAATACAGGGAATCGCGCGGATTGCCGGTGACCTGTTCCGTCTCCCACATGTCAAATATGGCGTTCGGCGAAAAATCCCACATTTCAAGGCTCTCATCCGCAAGCATGGCGTAGGTCTGCGAATACAGGAATCGCCGAAGCGCGTCCATCGGCTCCAGCCCGTACTTCGCGCCCATGCGCTGCACGATCTCCGCGCAGTAGTATTTCAGGATAAACGGCATATACTGCTTCACGGCAGAATCACCTCGCTCAACGTTAGCGCCTTGATGGCGGCGACGGTCTTGAAGGCATACTGATCCCGGAGCTTTTGCGGCAGGAGCCGCTTGATGGTCTCCGCCTCGTCGTAAATGCCCGCGTAGTAGGCCGCAATGACCGGTGCAGTGCGATCATCGGCAACCGGGCCGATCACGATGTCGTAGTCATCCACCGCCGTGATGCTCCTGCGATTGTTCGCGGTGTAGCGCAGCCAGTTCTCATCCGGCGCTTTAAACACCAGTGTTTTCAGTCGCGCAATGACGCTTTCATCAAAGTCAAACACAGACACCGTGGCACGACCCATCTGGCGTCTCCGCACGGTCAGCTCTGCCCAGCGCTCCGCCTGCTGTCGGCTGGTCGTCAGGTAAAAGCCCGTGCCGAAGTCCAATCTGCGATCCGAGGCGAGGATCCGAGGCTGGCGCACCTCCACGTTGCTGCCATGATACAAGAGCATGCGCTTCACCCTCCTTCGCGCGACGGCTGTAGTCCGTCCCTTTTCATTGTATCAGTATTCTCCCCCGCTTGCAAGGCTTCAACCGCCATCCAGCAAAAAAAGAGTTCCCTTTCGGGAACTCTTTTTTTACTCACGCCACCGCCGGCTGGGCCTTTTCCATCTCCTCCTCGAGGACGCGGTAGGCGACCTTGCCGACGAGGGTCTTGGGCAGGTCGTCGCGGAACTCGATGTCATAGGGCATGGCGTACTTGGCGATGTGCTTGCGGCAGTAGTCCATCAGCATGTCGCGGGTGGTGTCGCTGGGCTCGAAGCCGGGCTTCAGCACCACGAACGCCTTGACCTTCTGCATCTTGTAGGGGTCGCGCACGCCGATCACGCAGCTGAGGTGCACGGCCTCGTGGGCGTCGAGTATGTTCTCGATCTGCGAGGGATAGACGTTGTAGCCGCTGGTGACGATCATGCGCTTGATGCGCTGCTTGAAATAGATGAAGCCCTCCTCGTCCATCACGCCCAGGTCGCCGGTGTGGATCCAGGTCAGGCCGTCGGCGTGCACGCGGCGCGTCTGCGCGGTCTCCTGCGGGTGCTTCACGTACTCCAGCATCACGGTCGGACCCGCCAGGCAGATCTCGCCCTCCTCGCCGTAGGGCAGCTCCTCCTCGGTGCCCACCTTCACGATCTTGTAGTAGGTGTCCGGGAAGGGGATGCCGATGGAGCCCTCCTTGGCCTTGGTCAGCGGCGTCAGGCACGAGGCGGTGACGCACTCGGTGGTGCCGTAGCCCTCGCGCACCTCGATCTTCGCGCCGTGGTCCTTCAGGAACTTGTCAAAGCGCTTCTTCAGCTCGGGCGGCAGGCTGTCGCCGCCAGAGAACACGCCCTTCAGGCAGCTGAGGTCCAAATCGTCCAGGTTCGGGATGCGCAGCAGCGCCTCGTACAGCGTGGGCACGCCCGCGATAAAGTTCGGCTTGTACTTGCGAAGCAGCTGCGCGTAGGTGGCGGGCGTGAAGCGCGGCACCAGGATGCAGCAGCCGCCGTTGGCCAGCATCGAGTGGATGGACACGCCCAGGCCGAAGCCATGGAACATCGGCATGATGGCCAGCATCTTGTCGCCCTCGTCGTAGATCGGGTTCGTGGCCACGATCTGCCCCGCCAGGGCGTTGAAGTTCAGGTTGGAGAGCAGGATGCCCTTGGTGATGCCGGTGGTGCCGCCGGAATAGAGGATCACCGCCGGGTCGTCGGCCTTGCGCGGCACGCGGGGATCGCCCTCGAACGCCTTGCCGCCGGCGATAAAGTCCTTCCACAGGATCACGTCCGCTTCCTTGGGCACCTTGGGGATCTTGCGGCCCTGCGTCAGCGCGTAGCCCAGCTTCTTGATCGGCGTCAGCGCGTCCTTCACGTCGGCGATGATCAGCTTCTTCAGGCACGGCGTGTTGTTCCGGATGGCCCTGAACTTGCCGTAGAACTGGTTGAGCGTCAGCGCGGCCACGGACTCGGAATCGTTCAGGTAGAACTCGATCTCGCCCTCGGCGCTCAGCGGGTGCACCATGTTGGCGATCGCGCCCACCATGTTCACCGCGTAGAACATCACCACGGTCTGCGGCGCGTTGGGCATGCAGATGGTGACCTTGTCGCCCTCGCGGATGCCGATGGCCCGCAGCGCCCGCGCGCACTGGCGGATCTGCTCCACCAGCTTTTCATAGCTGATGTGGCTGCCCATGAACTCACAGGCGTCATTGTGGGCGTACTTCTCGCCCATCCGCTCCACGGCCTCGGCCATCGTGCCCTGGAAATAGTCGATGTGCATGGGGACCTGGCCCATCCAGGGCTCCCACGGGGTCTTTACAGCAGCCATGTCAGAACTCTACCTCCTCGTTCGCCGGGCGGTCCAGAAGCTCGGGGTTTTCGATCAGCTTCTTCACCAGGCGAATGGTCTTTGCGTAGTAATAGCCGTCGGCGATGCGCTCGTCCAGCGTGATGCCGATGGAGAGCATCTCGCGCATCTCATAGGAGCCGTCCTCCCGGAACACGGGCTTCATGCCCTTTTCGCCGATGATGACGAACACGGAGTTCGTGCCCCAGTTGCTCAGGTGGTGGTAGCCCGCGTTCAGCTTGATGCTGCCCAGGTTCGTCAGGAACACCGAGGCGTAGTTCGGGTCGGCCTTGATCAGGTCGTAGGGCACGTGGCCGTAGAAGTCCAGCCGGTGCAGGCCCCACATCACGATCCGCATCAGCCAGCGCGGCAGGTGCGTGAACATCTCCATGCCCTTGGTGGAGTTGTCCATCGCGTCGTCGCGGCGGCACTCGAAGATCTCCTGCATGATGCGCTCGTGCAGCGAATCGATGGTCGTCTCCGGCGGGAACTTGATGAACGCCAGGCCCTCGTCGGCGTTGTCCTTGAAGTGCTTTTTCACCACGAAGCCCAGGCTCAGCTCGTCACGCTGGTACAGCCGGCAGCCCTTGATAAAGCGGTTCATCTGCGGGCGCAGCGTCACGGCCTTCACCACCGCCGCGCACACGGCGTGGAAGATCGTGTATCGGTGCGCGTGGTCCAGCCCCTCGTTCTTCTTCGCCAGGAAGGCGTTGAGGTTCGTCAGGTCAAATTCCTCGCGGATGAACGCCTCGTTGTCAGCGCGGTTGGGATAGATATACGGGAAAAACCAGTGCAGCGGGTCGATGTCGCGCACCAGCGTGGCGTCGAAGCGATCCCCCCGGCGCTTCTTCACTTTCAGCTCAGCCATCGTCGCGTCCCCTCCGTGTCGCGGTCGGCCCGCGGTCGGCGGGCGTGATGTGCGTCTGTAACTGTTTCAGATTATCATATCAATGTTGAATTCTCCAGCGCGAAAGCCCTGAAAACCACAAATTTACCGCGATATGACCGCGAAAATAACCGGCTGTTAATATTTCGCCATTCCCGGGCCCGCCCGGAACATGCTATGATAGAGCTGATCGCAGGATGAGGAGGTTGACGTCCATGAAGCTGATGATCGCGTCGGACATCCACGGCTCCGCGAAGTGGTGCGCGCGGATGCTGGAGGCCCGGAGGGCGTCGGGCGCCGGTCGCCTCGTGCTGCTGGGCGATCTGCTGTACCACGGCCCGCGCAACGACCTGCCGGACGACTACGATCCGAAGGCCGTCGCCGCGATGCTGAACGCGCTCGACCCCGCGCCGCTGTGCGTGCGGGGCAACTGCGAGGCGGAGGTGGACCAGATGATGCTCACCTTCCCGGTGATGGCGGAGTACGCCGCGCTGCTGGTGGACGGCCACGTGTTCTGCGCTACGCACGGCCACGCGCACGGCGAGACCAATCCCCCGCCGCTTGCGCCGGGAGACTTCCTGCTCTGCGGCCACACCCACGTGCCCGCCTGCACCCGCCACGAGGCGTTCACCTACCTGAACCCCGGCTCCGTGTCCATCCCCAAAAACGGAACGCCCCACAGCTGTTGCCTGCTGGAGGGCGGCACGATGACCTGGCTGGACCTCGACGGCGATAACCCCTTCGACCGGCAGAGGTTGTGGTGAGGAGTGGGGGACGATTAGCCTCGCGGGGGCGGACCCTAAGGGATGGCGTCTGCTGCGCAGCCGCGGCAGGCCGAACCCCTTTGCTCGCTACGCTCACAAAAGGGGTTCGATTATCCCCGTAGGGTACGAAAAAAATCTGCAATCCCCCACTTCGGGGGGTTGCAGATTTTTGGCGGACCCTAAGGGATTCGAACCCCTGACCTTCTGGTCCGTAGCCAGACGCTCTATCCAGCTGAGCTAAGGGACCACGGCTCTGCTCTCGCAAAGCGCTTAATTATAATACACCTGCCCCGGGGTTTTGTCAAGCCCCGGGATTGTAAAATATCGCGGGGCGAGGCTTTCCCTCATCTTTCCCATAACGCGCTTGACCTGCCCCGCCATCGGTGATACAATCCAATATGGGTTTTTATTTGGAACATAAGGACGCCCGGGTCCATCCGGGCATCGAGGAATGATACAGAGATGTCAAAGAAGAAAAGGAAAAAGCAGCCAGGCCGCGAGGCGCTGATCACCGCCGTCATCGCGCTGGCGGTGCTGGCCATCGGCGCGCTGGGCCAGTGGGCGCTGGGCGCGAAGCCGGCGGCGGCGACGGGCCTGCGCATCCGCCGGGTGATGACCGGCAACCGCTCGGCCTGCTTCCCGGTGAACGGGCAGTACTATGACTTCATCGAGCTGGAGAACGCCGGCGAGGCGGCCGCGCGGCTCCGGGGCTGGAAGCTGTCCAAGAGCCTGGACCTGCGCGAGGCCTACGTGTTCGGCGATGTGGAGATCCCCGCCGGCGGCGCGCTGGCGGTCTACTGCGCCCCGCGGCCCGACGGCGCGCCGGACGACGCCATCTTCACCGGCTATAAGCTGTCCTCGGACGGCGAGCTGGTGATCCTGGCCGACCCGCAGGAGCGCCTCGTGGAGACGCTGTCCGTGCCCGCGATGAAGTCCGACTGGGCGTATGTGCGCGGCGAGGACGGCGCGTGGTCGGCGCAGCGGGCCGTCGTCGAGGGGGACGGCAGCGCCCCCGCCGTGAACCTCAATGGCCTGCGCATCAACGAGGCCATGCCCGCCAACCGCGCCACGCTGCCCGACGAGGACGGCGACTACCCGGACTGGATCGAGCTCTACAACGGCTCGGACGCACCCGTGAACCTCGACGGCTACGCGCTGTCCGACGTGGAGGGCAAGCCCGCGCGCTGGCGCTTCCCGGAGATGGCGCTCGATCCCGGGGAGTACCTGGTCGTGTTCGCCTCCGGCAAGAACCGCCGCGACCCCGCGGGCCAGCTGCACACGGGCTTCCGACTGTCCGCGGACGACGGCGCGGTCCGCCTGTACGACGCGGACGGGAAGGAGATCTCCCGCCTGCCGCTGGACGGCGCGGACGCGGACATCTCCGTCAGCGTCGCGGGCGACGGCGGCGTGACCCGGTCCTACGCGCCGACGCCCGGCTACCGCAACAGCGAAAGCGGCGTGCCCGAGCAGATGCCCGCCCTGACGCAGAACGCGCAGGGGCTGTACATCAACGAGCTGATGAACGTGCACGGCGGCGACGACTGGGCCGAGATCGTCAACACCTCCCCCGCCGCGGTCGACCTGTCCGGCATGGGGCTGTCCGACAACCCCGCCCACCCGCGCAAGTGGCAGTTCCCCGGCGGCGCGAGCATCCCCGCGGGCGGCACGCTGCTGGTGTCGCTGGCCGGGGAAGGCGCAAACACGAAGGCCCCCTTCAACGCCTCGTTCAAGCTGTCCACCGGCGAAACGCTGACGCTGGCGCTGGCGGACGGCACCGTGATCGACCGCGTGACGCTGTACGCCCAACCGCTGGACGTCAGCTACGGCCGCGCCGACGGCGAGGTCCGCTACCGCTACTTCGCCCAGCCCACGCCCGGCCAGCCCAACGCCGGAGCGACCTACGCGCGGCAGGCCGCGAAGGTGACCTTCTCCGAGCGCGGCGGCCTGCACAGCGAGGCGAGCCTGAGCGTGGCGATGGCCTCCGACGGCGGCGCCGCCATCCACTACACCACCGACGGCTCCGAGCCCACCGAGGCCTCGCCGCTGTACACCGGGCCGCTGACGCTGACGGCCACCACCGTGCTGCGCGCCGTGGCCACCGAGGACGGCGCGCTGCCCTCGGCCCAGGCCGCGGCCACCTACGTGCTGGGTGACAGCCACCCGGCGGGCATGTACACGGTCTGCGTCTCCGGCGACTACGAGAAGCTCATCGGCCCGAACGGCTGCATGAACACCGGCTTCAAGAAGGACGCCTGCGACTGCTTTGTGGAGATCTACGACGCCAGCGGCGAGCCGCTGATCGGCCAGGCCTGCAACTTCATGGTGTCGGGCCACTCCAGCCGCGAGAAGTATCCGCAAAAGTCGTTCCGGCTGAAGGCCCGCTCGGAGTACGGCGACAGCCGCTTCCGCGCAAAGCTGTTCTCGAAGCGCGACTACAGCGTGTTCAAGTCCATCACGCTGCGCGCCTCCGGCCAGGACAACCAGGAGACCCACATGAAGGACTCGGTGCTGGCGGCGCTGGCGGGAGACGCGGGCGTGATGTATATGGAGAGCGAGGTCGCCGTGGTGTACATCGACGGCGAATACTGGGGCCTGTACAACCTGCGCGAGCGCGTGACGCCCATCGCCATCGCCCAGTACGAGGGCTGGAGCGACCCGGAGCACATCACGCTGCTGCGCCGCACGCTGGCCGAGCAGGGCAAGGCCGACGCCTACGTGAAGCTGATCAAGTGGGTGTCGTCGGCGGACCTGTCCGACCCCGCGGCGATGGAATCCCTGCGCCAGTACGTGGACGTGGAGAACTACCTGAACTACGTGGCGCTGGAGATGTTCCTGTGCAACCCGGACCTTTCCAACGTGCGCTGCTACTGCAACCCGTCCATCGGGGCGAAGTGGAAGTGGATATTGTTCGATTTGGACATGAGCTTCCGCGTGGACCGCAACACCGCGCGCGACTGGCTGACCCCCGGCGGCGTGGGCACCGTCACGCAGCAGGACAACACGCTGTTCGTCAAGCTGATGGAGAACGCCGAGGCGCGGGATTACTTCCTGCGCCGCATGGGCGAGCTGCTGCGCACGACGTTCAGCGCGCAGAACGTGATCTCCCGCATCCAGGCGCGCTACGACCTGATCGCCCCGGAGATGCCCGCCGAGTGCGAGCGCTGGGGCTGGAGCGTCTCCACCTGGGAGAAGGCGGGCGGCAAGTTCGTCAGCTACGCCAAGAGCCGCCCGCGCAAGATGGTCGGATACCTCACCGAGGCCTTTGGCCTGTCCGACGCCCAGGCGCAGGAATACTTTTACGGGGTCGAGTGAGGCGTGACCGCCGCCGCGGCAACCCCTCAGTCGCCGCGGACGCCAATGATGGCGTCCCTACAGTCGCTCCTCACAAAAAAAGTCTCCCGAACCGGTTGACAAACCGCCTTCGGTGGCCTAAAATATAGACGTGGAAATCCGGTAAGTAAGGCTACCGCAGGGATATGGATTGCTGCCGCGAAGTGGTGGAGACACCATGAGAGGGTCAACAGGTGATATCGAAGCACAAGGTATCATCTAACGCAATTGCACCGCCCTGCGAAGCTGAAGCTCGAACGGTGCAGGGAAATCATATTTCATATGACGAATCCGCATCCGTTCGGGTGCGGATTTTATATTCCAATATTTGAGCGTCCGGCGCAGCCGGACTGAGGGCCCCGCACACCGGCTGTGCGGGCCCGAAACCCGCGCTTGCCGCCAGGCAGTAGCGCGGGGCGAAAGGGGTGAAAGGAATGGACGCTGGCGGTAGTAGCTACGGCACATACGCGGATCACATACGACGGCCCGGCCGCAGGGCGCCCGTTCCCGCCCGCTTCTGACGGCCCATCGGGCGCCGCGGCGCCGTCCGGGTGATCTCACATTGTGTCCTGCTCCTGTCAGAGGGGCGGCTTTCCATGGGAAAACGCCGCTCCGCAAAATCTGAACGATTGGAGGAGTGACCCGTGAAGGAGAGAACCGAAATTCTCGAGGAGACCTTCCGCAAGCTGACGGAAGAGAAGAAATACGCGAGCCTGCGGGATCTGATGCAAACGCTCTATCCCGCCGACATCGCCACCATCCTCAGCGACATGCCCGAAAAGCTTATGCCGGCCATCTTCCGGCTCCTGCCCAAGGACCTGGCCGCCGAGACCTTCGTCGAGATGGAGAGCGACGTGAAGGAGGAGCTGATCAAGAGCTTTTCCGATACCGAGCTGAAGGCCGTCATCGACGAGATGTACATGGACGACGCCGTGGACCTGATCGAGGAGATGCCCGCCAACATGGTGCGGCGCATACTGGCCCAGGCCGACGCCGACACCCGCAAGCAGATCAACGAGATCCTCAAGTACAAGGACGATTCCGCCGGTTCCGTGATGACCACGGAGTTCGTGGCCCTCACCCCGCGGATGACCGCCGCGGACGCCATCAACGAGATCCGCTCCACGGGCGTGGACAAGGAGACCATCAACACCTGCTACGTGCTGGACGACAAGTATCACCTGCTGGGCACGGTGACGATCCGCACGCTGATCCTCGCCCGCCCGAACGAGACCTGCGAGAGCCTGATGACGCCCAACGCCATCTCCGTCAACACCATGGACGACCAGGAGACCGCCGTGCAGACGATGTCGAAGTACAACTTCACGTCGCTGCCCGTCGTGGACGCCGAGAACCGCATGGTGGGCATCATCACGGTCGACGACGCCCTGGACATCATGGAGGAGGAGGCCACGGAGGACATCTCGAAGATGGCCGCCATCACGCCCTCCGACAAGCCCTACCTGCGCACTGGCGTGTTCGAGACGTGGAAAAACCGCATCCCGTGGCTGCTGCTGCTGATGGTGTCGGGCACGTTCACCGGCATCGTCATCACCCGGTTCGAGGACGCGCTGAAGCTGGTGCCGGTGCTGTTCGCGTCCGTGCCCATGCTGATGGACACCGGCGGCAACTCCGGCAGTCAGGCCTCGGTCTCCGTCATCCGCGCGCTGAGCCTGGGCGAATTGGAGTTCAAGGACATCTTCCGCGTCATCTGGAAGGAGTTTCGCGTGTCCTTCCTCTGCGGCCTGATGCTGGCCGCCGCGAACTACGGGCGGCTGATGCTGCTGGAGAAGGTGACGCCGCTGCAGGCGCTCACCATCTGCGTCACGATGCTCTGCACCGTCGTGATCGCCAAGTTCGTGGGCTGCACGCTGCCGCTGCTGGCCAAGAAGGCCAACCTGGACCCCGCCGTGATGGCCAGCCCGTTCATCACCACGATCGTGGACGTGCTCAGCCTGATCATCTACTTCCAGTTCGCCACGATGATATTGAAGGTATAAATGCCGTGCGGCAAGGCCCCGGGGCGCGCGTCCCGGGGCCTTGTTTGTCAATATTTAACACAACAAACCTTGCGTTACTCCAGGGAATGTACTATGCTAACACACGAAAAATTAAAAAGGAGCGACCTATCCATGAAGAAGATTTTTGCACTGATCCTGCTGGCCTGCATCGCGCTGATGCCCGCCGCTCTGGCTGAGGGCGTCGAGGAAGTCAACTGGTCCGACATCGAGGGCACTCTGGCCGAGGCGGGCGTCAATGGCGAGTTCGTGACCTTTGACGAGATCGCCGTGAAGATCTGGATCCCCGAGGGCCTGGAGGCCGTCGAGCTGACCGATGAAGACCGCGACGCCGGTTACATCGGCTACTTCCAGAACGAAGAGGCCCAG
>CACYET010000041.1 GCA_902773515.1 uncultured Eubacteriales bacterium
CAAGACGCGCTTCGAGGTGCGCGTGGAGCCGGAGCCCAAGCCCACCGCCACCGGCATGGACCGCGTGGAGTTCATGATCTCTCCCAACCCCGGCGAGCCGATGAAGCCTCTGGCGAACATCGCCTCCGGCGGCGAGATCTCCCGCGTGATGCTGGCGCTGAAGGCCATCTCCGTGGACGCCATGATCTTCGACGAGATCGATACCGGCGTTTCCGGTCGGATGGCCCAGGTGGTGGGCGAGAAGATGTGCCTGATCGCGCGCAATCGACAGGTGCTCTCCATCACGCACCTGCCGCAGATCGCCGCGCTGGGCGACGCGCACTTCCTGGTGGAGAAGGTCGCCGGGGAGGACCGCACCGACACCCACGTGCGCATGTTGGACGACGACGGGCGCGCGCACGAGATCGCGCGGCTCGTCGGCGGCGCTTCGGAGACCGCGAGCAGCCTCAGCCACGCGAGGAACATGCTCAAAGAGGCCGAGGAGAGGAAACAAGAACTATAAAGAACCAGATTGCCACGTCGCTTCGCTCCTCGCAATGACGCTGTACGATTACGTTTCGTTGTACGTCATTGCGAGGAGGGAAGGGCCGATCATCCATGGATGGATCGGTCCTGACCGACGTGGCAATCTGGTTCTCCCGTATACAGAGCAACATATGAACCGTTAGAGAATTAACCGCCCTCTACTCCTTCGCCTCGATCATCCCGGAATTGATGTAGTGGGCCAGTATGTCCACGATGCGGGCGTTCTTGCCGCCGCGGGCGACGATCAGGTCGGCGTACTCCACGTAATTGCGGATGTGCTTTTCATACATCGGCTTGACCGTGTCCAGATATTGCCGGTACACGCTCTCGATCGTGCGACCGCGGTCGCGCAGGTCGCGCTTCACGCGCCGCAGCAGGCAGACGTCCGGGTCCACCTGGATGTAGATCTTAAAGTCCAGCAGGTCGCGCACCTGCGGGTCTCGTGCTCAAAGATCTCCGGCTCGTCGTAGTTGATCAGGCAGCGCTCCTCATAGCTCATGTCGGGGTGATCCTTGTAGTAGGAATCCTGCTTGATGTAGACGCAGGGCTTCTCCAGCCTGGAAGCCAGCGACTTCGCCAGCGTGGACTTGCCGCTGCCGCTGGCGCCGCAGATACCGATGATCAGCATTTCCATCCCTCCAACCTGTGTTTCACCATGCATAGTTTAACACAAACCGGGGGAGATTACAATATGACCGGCCTAATAATTCCGCGCGCCGTCCTTTGAGAGCGTCTCCCGGAGCAGGTATTCGATGAACTGCTTGTTGCTGGGACGCGTGGCAAACCGGCTTCGCAGCGAGCCGCGCTCGTAGGCGACGTCGATGGCGCTTCGCAGTGAGCGCTCCACCCGCGGCACGGTGGAGCCCATGCTCCGCGCCAATTCCAGGTAGAGTCCGCGCGACAGGTTGCGCAGCAGGAGCTCGTCCTCTCCGGCCCGCAGCACCGATTCGATCAGGTAGGCACAGCCGTTCAGCTTCGGGGAGATGCCGAAGTCCGACAACATCTCGCGAAGCCCGGCCGCGCGGCGCTCGCGCTCGCCGGACCCAGCGTCGTCGACGGTCACGGGCGTCGGCGCGGCGGCGCAGTCGGAAAGCAGGGCGGGCAGGCTGTCGTAGTCCACCGGCTTGCACAGGAAGTAGGACGCGCCGTAGCGATAGGCCCAATCCATGCTGGCGCAGGAGTAGAAGCGCGTGCAGACGACCACCGCCGGAGGATGCGCGAGACGGCGCACCTGCCGAAGCAGCGCGATGCCGTCCATCTCCGGCAGCTGAATGTCCGTCAGCAGCACGTCCGGCCGAAGTCTGCGCACATCCGCAAGCGCGCGCAGGCCGCTGCCGGAATCGCCCACGACCGCGCTGTCCCGGCATCCGGTAAACGCCATCCTCACGCTGCGAATAAAGACGGGGTCGATGTCCGCGACGTATACCCTCGCCATGCGCATCACATCCCAAGCTTATGTATAGACACCATTAGTAGTATATTATAACTATAAGCACATATAATCAATGCCTTTTACTTGACAAAAGGAAAACAATAGTATTACCATTGTATTGAGGGGGTGAAAGACATGTGCGGCCGATATTACCTGAGCCCGCGCGACCTGGTGGAATACGCGCCGGAGGGGCTCTATCCGGAGAAAGCGCTGGACGGCGGCACGGACGTCTGCCCCGGCATGGAGGCGCCTGCGCTGGTGGGCGACGGCGGCGCGTCCGGGGCGAGGCGCATGCGCTGGGGCTTTGCGCGCCCCGAGGGCGGGCTCGTCATCAACGCGCGCGTGGAGACGATGGGGGAAAGGCCGATGTTCCGCGCGCTGGCGCGGGATAAGCGGTGCGCGCTGCCCGCCGCGCGCTACTACGAGTGGCGCAGGTCGGATCATCAGAAGTTCGATATCTCGCTGCCGGAGCGCTTCTGGCTGGCGGGGCTCTGGCGCATGGGCGGCGACGGCCCGGAGTTCGTCGTGCTCACGCAGCCGCCCGTGGACGCCATCATGCCCGTCCACAACCGCATGCCGCTGCTGCTGCCCGACAGAAGCGCGCTGGCGCGATGGCTCGGCGGGGATATTCCCTTGTTCGACGGAAGCGCCGCGCTGAACGTCCACGCCGTAGGCCCGGAACAGCTTGCAATGCGCTTCTGATCGGATAGATACCCATCCACTGATCGAGAAGATCCTTCGCTTCGCTCAGGATGACAGAGCATGTGAGCATGTCATCCTGAGCGGAGCGAAGGATCTGTCCGTTATATCTAGGAAAATGATTCGTGAGAATGCTGATCAATACGATTCATTTTTTGGCATATGCTTCGCCTTCATCTCCATCAGCCGTTCGTCCGGGTGCGCCAACATCAGATCCGCGACGGCCTCCGCCAGCGGGTCGACCGCGTCCAGCGCCTGGCGCAGCGTGTTCTTGTTGTGGCCGACCTCCACCAGGATCGAAAAAACGCCGATGTGCTGGTTGTATCGCCCGTCCTTCACCAGCGTCGGCTTGCACAGCCCCGGCTCGATCGCGTTGATCCTCGCCTCCAACGCATGCGCGAAGGCGAGGTTTTCTTCGTAGAAGGGCTTGACGTCGAAACCCTTGCCGTTGCCGATCAGCAGCATCAGCGGCGCGAGCACCTTCCCGTTGGAGCCGCTGACCGTCAACGCCTCGCCCTCGGCGTAGGCGTCGCGATGCAGGTCGATGTACAGGTCGAAGCGCTCCTGGTAACCCTCCAGCGTCTTGAGGGATCGCGTGTAGGCGGTGGAGAGTTCGCCGCCCTCGTGGTCGGTCAGGTCGTGCGTCACCTCGAAGCCAAGGCGCCTCAATTGCTTCGCCAATTCCTCGCCTACGCGCACGACGCTGTGTCCCGAATCGGTGGTGCGCCAGGCCTCCAGCGCGTCGTAAGGGTCGCCGGGCACCTGCTCATAGGCCTCGTGGGTGTGCGTGTGGTAGATCAGCACTTTCAATGCCGCAGGTTCGGCCGTGGGCTCCGGGAGGACTTCCACCTCGATCGCCTCGCCGCCCGGGTCCAGCGGCAGCCCGGTGGCAACGCCGGACGAGGCAAAGACCAGCGTGGTCTTTGCCTCGTCGCCGTTCGCGGCGTCCACCAGATTGGCCGTGCCGCTGTAGGCAGGGGACGGCTCCCGCCGCAGCAGCCGCGCCCCCATCAACACCAGCACCGCTGCCAGCGCCAGGATCGCGACGACCAGCAGCACCCTGGAAGCCCGGATGACCTTGAATCGAACCATGCGTTCACCTCCCGCAGTATTGCACAGTAGCATATGTGCGCCGCGCGGGGAACATGACGGGCGTCAATTGCCGATGATTTGCATATATTTATTCTCGATTATTCACTCCCGCGCCGAACGAACGGGCGCAAAAATGCTGGCCGCGGGCGTCAAAAATGCCATACGTACAAGTAAATAATGCATAAACTTGCATTACAGGCTTGCAAAAAGAGTCTAAATGGGTTATAATTGCAGTAATCGACTTTTCATCAGGCAAAATCAGGGAGGATTCACCTCAATGGACAACGCACAGGAATTGATCCAACGTTTGAATCACAGCGGTAAAAAACTTTCAAAAAGTCACCGCCGCATCGCGGAGTGCATCGTTACGCACTACGACAAGGTGGTGTTCATGACGGCCTCCAAGCTGGGGGAATACGTCGGCGTGTCCGAGTCCACCGTCGTGCGCTTCGCCGCGGCGCTGGGCTACAGCGGCTACCCGCACCTGCAGAAGGCCCTGCAGGAGTTGATCCGCCATCGCCTGACCGCCTCGCAGCGCTTTGAAATGACCTCCGACATGGACCACGCGCAGGTGTTGAACAAGGTGTTGAAGGCCGACATCCAGAACATCCGCTCGACGCTGGACGAGATGGACATCAACGCCTTCGAGGACGCCATCGAGAAAATCATCGCCGCGCGGAGCATCTACGTGCTGGGCCTCAGGGCGTCCGCGCCGATCGCGGAGTTCTTCGGCCACTACCTGCGCTTCATCTTCCCGAACGTGACGGTGGTCACCAGCGGCGTCAGCGACGTGTTTGAACAGCTGGCCCGCATCGGCGACGGCGATTTGCTGATCGGCATATCGTTCCCGCGCTACACGGCGCGCTCCATCGAGGCGATGGAGTTCGCGCGCTCGCGCGGCGCGTCGCTGATCGCCATCACCGACGGCCCGCTCTCGCCGCTGCACGCCACGGCGGACACCTGCCTGATGGCCAAGAGCGACATGTCCTCGTTCGTCGACTCGTTTGCCGCGCCGCTGTCGCTGATTAACGCGCTGATCGTGGCGCTCGGCCAGCGCCGCCGCCACGAGGTGACGCAGTACTTCGAGGAGATGGAGGAGATCTGGGGCAAGTACGACGTGTACCTCGCCAAGACCAGCGAATGACGGGAGAGAAGCATGAACTGCAAACAGATCATCGTTATAGGCGGAGGCGCGGCCGGCATGATGGCCGCGCTCTTTGCCGCCAGGAACGGCGCGGGCGTGACGCTGCTGGAGCGCAATGAAAAGCTGGGCAAGAAGGTGTACATCACCGGCAAGGGCCGCTGCAACCTGACCAACGCCTCGGAGATGGAGACGGTCCAGAAGAACGTGTTTCGCAATCCGCGCTTCCTGTACGCCGCGTTCGCCGCGCTGGACAACCGCGGCGTGATGGACCTGGTCGAAGGCCTGGGGACGCCCCTGAAGGTGGAGCGCGGCAACCGCGTGTTCCCTGCCTCGGACAAGGCCAGCGACGTGATCGCGGCGCTTCGGCGCGGGCTGGACAGGGCGGGCGTGCGCGTCGTGCTGAACGCGCGCGTCAAGTCCCTTCTGATCGAGGACGGCCGCTGCACAGGAGTGATAATGGAAAATGGCGAGGTGATGCGCGCGGACGCCGTGATCCTCGCCACCGGCGGGCTGAGCTATCCATCCACGGGCTCCACCGGCGACGGCCACCGCATGGCCGAGGACGCGGGCCACGCCGTCACCGACGTGCTCCCTGCGCTCGTGCCCATCGACACCCTCGAAAGCTGGCCGGGCACGCTCGCGGGCCTGAGCCTTAAAAACGTGAAGCTGAGCGCGTTCGCCGCGGGTCCGAAGAAAGAGAAGAAGATCTACGGCGAGATGGGGGAGATGCTCTTTACGCACACCGGCATCTCCGGCCCGCTGGCGCTGACCCTCTCCAGCATCCTTCCGGAGGCCCTCACAGGCGTTCGGCTGGAGATCGACCTGAAACCCGCGCTGGACGATCAAACGCTCGACGCGCGCCTCCTGCGCGATTTCAGGGACATGTCGCGCAAGCAGCTCGGCTCCGTGGCGGACGGCCTCGCACCACACAGCCTCGCCCAGCAGCTATTGAAGCTGGCTGGATTGAACCCCGCGATGCCCGTGAACGGCGTGACGGCCCCCCAGCGCGCGGACCTGCTCCGCATCGTCAAGCACGTGCCCCTCACGCCCAAATCCCTGCGCGGCTTCGACGAGGCGATCATCACCCGCGGCGGCGTCAGCGTGAAGGACATCAACCCCTCCACGATGCAGAGCAAGAAGCTGCCCGGTCTCTACTTCGCCGGGGAGCTGATCGACGTGGACGCCGCCACCGGCGGCTTCAACCTACAGATCGCATGGTCCACCGGCGCCCTCGCCGGGATAAACGCGGCGGAATAACAGCAACCGGGCTGGTTCCCAAACGGAAACCAGCCCGGTTGTCTTTATATCCCTTACTTTAGCCTCTCAAAATCCGCCGCGCCGTGCTTGCAGAGCGGGCAGACGAAGTCCTCGGGCAGCTCCTCGCCCTCGTACACATAGCCGCAGATCTTGCACACCCAGCCGACCTTCTTCTCGTCGGGCTTGGGCGGCTTGGGCTTGATGTGGTCAAAGTAGTAGGCGTAAGTGACGGACGGGGCGCTGGAGAGCACCTGCGCCTCGGTGACGTCCGCCACGAACAGCGTGTGCGTGCCGTAGTCGTGCGCCTCGACGACTTTGCCGGACATGAACGCGTTGGTGCAGCCGGTGATGAAGATCAGGCCGTTCTTCGCGCGTGGGAAGCCGCTGCCGGGGAACTTGTTGACATCGCGACCGCTCTGGAAGCCGTAGTACTTGAAGATGTCAAACGGCGCGTCCTGCGTGAGCACCGACACGTTGAAGACGCCGGTCTTCAGGATCATGTCGTGGGTGTAGTTGCCCTTGTTCACGGCGATCGTGATGCGGTTGGGATTGCTGGTCAGCTGAGAAGCGGTGTTGATGATGCAGCCGTTGTCCTTGTCGCCGTCCTTCGCCGTCAGCACGAACAGGCCGTAGCTGAGCTTGAACATGGCGTTGGGCTCCACGGCCTCGCTCGCCTTGTGCTCGATAGCCTCGGGCTTGGGCAGCGTGTCCAGGATGGCGGCCACCAGGTCGTCCAGCTCTGCCATCTGGCTTTCTTTCAGGGCAGACTTCAGCGTCAGCGTGTTCTCGAGGATCGTCGTGTTCTTCAGCCGCCCCAGCAGCTCGCGCATCAGCCCGCCGGACGTGGGCGCCCAGCTGCCGTTTTCGACGATCGCGATCGTGCGGTTCTGGATGTTGTGCGCCACGACGTCGTGCAGCGCGTTCTCCATGTTCACGAAGATGCCGGCGTTGTAGGTGGTGGAGGCGAACACGAGGTGGCTGACGCGGAAGGCCTCGGAGACGATCACCGACGGGTGCGTCACGGACACGTCGTACATCTTCACGTTGCGCACGCCCGCGTCCGCCAGCTTGCTGGCGATGATGTTCGCGGCGTTCTCGGTGTGGCCGTACACGGAGGCGTAGGCGATCACGACGCCGTTCTCCTCGGGGGTGTAGCTGGCCCACAGCTGATACTTCTCGATGAACCAGCCGATGTCCCTGCGCCAGACGGGCCCGTGCAGCGGGCAGAGCATCTGGATGTCCAGCGCCGCGGCCTTCTTCAAAAGCGCCTGCACCTGCGTGCCGTACTTGCCGACGATGTTGGTGTAGTAGCGCCGCGCGTCGTCCAGGCATTCCGTCTCAAAGTTCACCTCGTCCGCGAAGATGTTGCCGTTCAGCGCGCCGAACGTGCCGAAGGCGTCCGCGGAGAACAGCACCTTGTCGGTTTTGTCGTAGGACACCATGACCTCCGGCCAGTGCACCATCGGGGCCATCACGAAGGCGAAGGTATGCTTGCCGGTGGTGAGCGTGTCGTTTTCCTTCACGATCGTCACGCGGCTGTCGATGTCGAATGTAAAGTAGTTTTTGATCATGTTCAGCGCCTTGGCGTTGGTCACGATCTTCACGCCCGGGTAGCGCAGCACCAGCTCCGCCATCGTGGCGCAGTGGTCCGGCTCCATGTGGTTGACCACCAGGTAGTCGAGCTCCCGGTCGCCCAGCAGGTGCGCGAGGTTCTCAAAGAACACCTCGCTCACGCTCCGGTCCACGGTGTCAAACAGCACGGTCTGCTCGTCCAGCACCAGATAGGCGTTGTAGGAGACGCCGTTGGGGATCGGGTAGACGTTCTCAAACAGCGCCAGGCGTCGGTCGCTGCCGCCCACCCAGTACATGTCCTCTGTAATCCGCTTAACGCAATGCATGTCGCGTCCTCCTTCTTCGCGGGCTGCTGTGCCCGCGCAAAATGTCCGCGTCAATTATACCATACATGCCTTCAGTTGGCAATCATTTCCGCCGCCGAATTGCCCACGCGCACGTCCGCCTCGACCCGCGCGTCGGCATATGCGGAGCGCCAGTCGAACGCCCGCCACTCGGCAAGCGTCGCGAACTGCCCGGCGGCGCGTTCGGCAAAGCCGAAGGGCTCCGCGCCGACGCGCTGACACTCCCTGATCACGTCCCGGAGCGCCGCTTCGAGGTCGTCCTCCAGCTGCGCCGCGTCCGTCTCGCACACGTCGTCCAGCGTCGCAAGGCGCGCCGATACGCTCAGCGTCATCCCGCCATCCTCAAAATGGACCTCGCGCTCGACGTGTCCCTCCCGCGTCAGCGTGTAGCTCCTGCCGTCGCACTCGAACGGGATCGCGCGCACGTCGCCGCGAATCAGGTTCAGAAGCATCACCTGCCGGGCGTCGAGCGCGCCGACCATGCGGCCCTCGCGAAACAGCGCCGCCCCGGAAAAGCGCTGCCCCATGGGAGAGGAGATGCCCTCCACTGGCGAGGACGGCCCGATCAGAGACAGGACGGGGGATTCCGCGGGCCGGGCCGTGGAGCCGAGGATGGCCACCGGGTCGCCGTAGACGGAGCCCATGAGGTAGTGCGCGTCGGCAAAGCGCGCGTCGGGGATGTAGCCGCGCTGGGCGTAGTGCTCCAGCATGGCGTTGATCTCCGACGACAGCCGCGTTCCGATGGCGGTCTCCTGCGCCTCGATGAAGTCCCGCGCGCGGCCCTCGCACACGACGAAGCGCGCCGTGGTGTACAGGTGCGGCGTCTCGGCGATCCGCTCGACGAGCGACGCGAAGCCCGGCTCGCGCGCCAGCGCTTCGGACGCCACCAGCAGCTCGATGTGGCTCAGGTTCATCTGCCTGGGCGTGGCCTGCTCGAGCGCCTCCAGGGCCTGTGGATATTCGATGCCGGACGCGGAGAACGTCAGGTAGTCGCCGCCGCTTTGACCGGAATCCCCGGCCTTGGTCTTGCCGATCTTGGGCACGCGCGCAGTCAGCTCCAGCTGTCCGTCGTCCGCGCGGTCGACGCCCAGCACCAGCACATACGCCTGGTTTTCCACCTCGCCGGACACCCCGCAGCCGCACAGCAGCAGCGCGACGCCCGCCAGCAGCGCGATCAGTGCGAGTCGGCGCATGGCCTTCCGCCTCCCTTCTTCGCGGTCAAGAGCGACAGGAGCGTCGCCGTTCCGATGGCGGCAAAGCCCCATCCGGAAAACGCGACCATACGGGCGGGCAGCGCGTTCGATCTCGACAGCATAAGTGCCGCCGCGACGGCGAACAGGGCGCACAGCCTGCCGTCCGCCTTCGGCAACAGCCGTTGCAGGCAAGCGGACGCGGCGAACAGCTCACAGGCCAGCAGGTGAAACAGCCCAACGAACCAGAGGACGATCATCGGCAGCTGTAAATAGAGGGGCGTGCGCCCGTTGCACAGCAGCGCGTCCAGGCGGTTCAGCCAGCCGCCGCCCGCTTGCGTGGGCACGAGCATGAACTGGAGCAGCGTCAGCGCCGCCGCAATCGCCGACCCGAGGAGCGCGGGCAGGATCGCGGCGCCGTCGCCGTCGTCCTCGGGGAAGGCCAGTACCGCGGAGGCCGCGACGATCCAGCCCGCGGAGCGGACACAGCCCTCGATGATCGCCGGCCAGCCCTCGCCCAGCAGCGGCCGCAGCCATTCCGGGCGAAAGTAGCGCCACTGAAGCAGCGCCACGCCCAGCAGCAGCGCGGGCGCGATGCGCGCCCAGATCATCGCTGCGTATCCGACGGCGTCCCCGTTGCGCCATACGCACCAGAGGATTGCCAGGCCCAGCGGAACAAGCAACACCAGCGACGCCGAGCGGTCCAGCGCCAGGTAGCCCGCCGAGCGCGTGACGGCGGCCAGGACGTTCGCCCCGTCCGCGAGCGTCCAGAGCCCAAGCGGAAAGAAGAAAACCATGCCAGGCAGCCGGAATTTCGACACCACAATCAACCACGGCGCGGCCAGCGCGCCGCCGATCAGCGCCGACAACCACGCGCCGTTCTGCGTGGTCGGCGCGTCCACGACCAGCCCCAGGAACAGGCGCGCGGCGACGGCCGCCAGCGCCGCGGCCCGGGCGGGACGGCCGGAAATCGCAAGCGTCAACGCACCGCCTTCTTTCCCTTTGCCGCGAAGAACATCGGCCTGCGCTGCATCCACACGGGAAGCCGCAGCAAAATATCCGGGTTGTGGGCGCGCCGCGGCGCGACGGGCGAGAGATAGGGGATGTCCAGCGACTTCATGCCGCACAGGCTGACGAGCATCACAAACGCCGCCAGACACACGCCGTAGAGCCCCAGCGCCGCGCCGCACGCGATCACGAACAGGCGGCAGATCACCAGAGCGATGCCAAAGCCGTAGTCGGGGATGGCGTAGTTGCCCAGGCCCGTGATGGCCACGATGATGATGAGTATGGGGCTGATGATAGAGGCCGACACCGCCGCCTGACCAAGGATCAGCGCGCCGACGATGCCCAGCGCCGAGCCGATCTGCTGGGGCATGCGGGTGCCCGCCTCGTTGATGAGATAGAACGAGAACTCCATGATCAAAATCTCGGCGAGAATGGGGAAGGGCACGTTCGCCCGCGCCTCGGCGATCGACCCGAGCAGGCTCAGAGGCAACAGGTGCATGTGGTAGTCCGTCAGCGCGATGTATAAGCCCGGCAGGAACACCGATATCAGCATGCCCGAAACGCGGATCAGGCGCAAAAACGTGCCGTACTGCCAGCGGGCGAACGAGTCGTCCGAGGCGTGCAGCTGGTGAAACAGCGTGATCGGCGCGGCCAGGGCGTAGGGGGAGTTGTCGGCCAGCAGCACCACCTGCCCGTCCATCACGCAGGAAGCCGCGCGGTCCGGGCGCTCCGTCTGAAGCATCTGCGGCAGCAGCGCCCACGGGCTGTCCTCGATCAACTGCTGCACGGCCCCGAGGCCCTGCACCGTCTCTGCGTCGATGCCCCTGATGCGGCGGCGCACGGCGTCCACGATCGCCCGGTCTGCCACGTTTGAGAGGTAGCAGAGCGCGACGTGACATGGCACGGCCGTGCCCACGCTCACGCACTCGGTGACGAGGCGATAGGAGGGCGCGTAGCGCCTCAGCAGCGTCATGTTCGTGCGCAGGCTCTCTACGAAGCCCTCCTGCGCGCCGATCACCACCGACTCATTCGTCGTGCGGTTCACCTGCCGGGCGGGATAGCCCCGCGTCTCCAGCAGCGCGGCCTCCCCGCAGCCGTCGACGATCACCGCCGACATGCCGGTCGCGACCTTTTCCAGAATCGCCTCCACGCGGCTCTCCGCCTCGCACTGGGCGATCTCGAGCACGTCCCGCATCAACGCCTGCGCGTCCATAGACGCTACGTACGCCCGCGCGCGCTCGTTGCAGGCACGAAGTACGAAGTCGCTGAGCTTTTTGTCGTCCGCCATGCCCTCGATGTACACGACGCACAGGTCGATCCCCGAAAGCCGCAGCGGCCGGAACTGCGCGTCGGAGTTGACGCCGGCGTTCAGCAGCCTTTTCAGCGCGCCGACGTTCTCGTTCAGGTCGTCGGACAATTCCGACCGCAGCGCTTCGCGCTCGGACATATGCGCACCTCCCGACATGGCGTTTTTGCCTATCATGGTTCGAAAAGGCGCATTTTATGCTAAAAAAACCTTCGCTTCGCTCAGGATGACAACGATTGAACGATGCCAACCATATCGTCCTGAACGAAATGAAAAGATCCTTTGCTTCGCTCAGGATGACAACGATGTGGCATCTGCCAACCTTGTCAGCCTGAGCGAAGCGAAGGATCTTAAACACAATAATCGAAAACCGTTTTTTACCCCTCGACGCCCTCCAGCA
>CACYET010000042.1 GCA_902773515.1 uncultured Eubacteriales bacterium
AGGATGAGAAGAAGCTTCCCGAGAAAAAGGTCATCATGATCGAAGGATAAAATTCCCGTCATACCTCCCCCTGTCGGAGCAATCCGGCAGGGGTTTTCCGTTTATGCCACTCCACAAGAAAAGCCCATGCCGTAGTCATCGTAACGGTCATGAGCTTTTCTTTTGCGGTTGTAGAGCTTTTTGCTTTCCACCTTTTTCGTCACCGGCGAAAACGTCCAGGTGGTGCGCTGCTCGCTGTCGAGCTGCTTGCGGGCCTTCTTGCCCAGCTTTTCCTTCGGGATGAACTTCTTCATAGCCTCATTCCTCCTCGTCTGGTTCCCATTTCTTGTAATAGAGCCTGGCGTTGTACCGGGCCTGTGCCTCCTGGCTTTCCTTCTTTTCCCGCCAGGTTTCGATCTCGGCGCAGATGGCCAGCATCTTGTCCACCAGCATCTCCTCGGTACGGGGCTGCGCCTGATGGACGTAGGACGTCATCCGATCGATGGCCTTGGGGCTTCCCAGTTGCCTGGCCATCAGCTCGGCCAGCTCGGCGGAGAAGCCGATGCCGGTGACAGCGGCGACCAGTCGGTCCCGCGCCTGCGCCCACAGATACTGGTTCGGTGTCATATGTCCTGCCTCCGGTTGAATTGCCTGATGTCACGACTTCTTCCTTGTTTGTTTCGCAGCTACAATTAGAAGTCTTTCATGCTCCTTTTGTCTATCGCGTTTCTGTCAATCCCACAACTTTCCGTGAAGAACCTAAGATAAAGCTGGATGATTACTTGATTCCTGTTCTGGGTATGAGAGAGGTCAAGCCTCATCGCTACGTACTTTTCCATGTTTTGCATAGAGTGTCGGAATGAGCACTTTCATAAAGACAATATTTCTAATACTGATGAAGTAGACAAAATCAGGAACAACGCATGGCTTCTGCTGTATTGGACAATTGGAGGGATTAAGCTCACTACATCTACGCCTCCGCGGCCCAAGCCTGTCGCGACGGCTTGCCGATGCTGCGGGCGATGATGGTCGCCTTCCCGGACGCGGCGGCGCTTCGCGGCGTCCACGACCAGTACATGCTGGGCGACGCGCTGCTGGTGAAGCCCGTGACGAAGCCGCTGGCGGCGGGCGGCGACGCGACGGAGGTCCTGCTGCCGCCGGGCGGATGGTACGACTGGTTTACACTGGAATACCGCGCGGGCGGCTCGACGCAGAGGATCGAAACGCCGCTGGAGCGCTTCCCGGTGCTCGTGCGCGCGGGCGGCATCCTGCCCGTGGCGGAGGGCGCGCAGTGCGCCGCGGACCTGCCGATGCCGGCGCGGGAGCTGTTGGTGTTCGGCGGCGCGGACGGCGCGCTGGAGTGGTACGACGATGCGGGCGACGGCGACGCCCCGGGGCTGCGCATACCCGTGCGCTACGACGACGCGACGGCGACGCTGACGCTGGGGGACTGCGACGGCGCGCTGCCGGAGCCGGTGACGATCGCGGCGCGGCTGTTCCGGCCCGACGGGCGCCGCCGGACCGCGAGCGTGCGCTACGCCGGAGCGCGGACGCGCGTCTGCTTTGACGCTGAATGAACGGCTTATCCCATGACACAGGGCGGATGGACGCTTCTTGCGACCCATTCGCCCTGTCGGTTTTTTTGGACGGCGTGCGGCGGAAAAAGCTGCGTGAAAGCGACACACTTTACACAAATGCGTCGGGTTTATCTCTAAATTTCAGGTTAGAAAGGTGTTATACTCTGATTATGGGAATAACAAAGAAAGAGGGGCCTACAGATGGATAAAAAGATACTGGGCGCAATCCTGCCGGGAAACAGCACCGTCGAACTGAAGGAATTTGACATGCCGAAGCCGGGGCACGGCCAGGTCATCGTGAAGACCAAGGCCAGCACCATCTGCGGCTCGGACATCCGCTGCATCTACCGCGCGCACGTGGGCAAGGGCCCCGAGGGCTACCAGCCGGGCATGATCGCCGGGCACGAGCCGTGCGGCATCATCGTCGAGGAGGGCGAGGGCCTCAAGCGCTTCAAGAAGGGCGACCGGGTCATCGTGTACCACATCTCCGGCTGCGGCGTGTGCTACGACTGTCGGCGCGGCTACTACATTTCCTGCAAGAGCCCCTATCGCGCGGCCTACGGCTGGCAGCGCAACGGCGGCATGTCGCCCTACATGCTCTGCGACGAGAAGGACCTGATCGCGCTGCCGGACGAGCTCTCCTATGAGGACGGCGCGCAGGTGGCCTGCGGCTTCGGCACCTGCTACGAGGCGCTGATGAAGATCGGCGTTTCCGGCAACGACCGTGTGCTGGTGACGGGCCTGGGCCCGGTGGGCCTGGCGACGCTGATGCTGGCGAAGGCCATGGGCTGCGACACCACCATCGGCACCGACATCAACGAGGAGCGCATGCAGCTGGCGAAGGACCTGGGCCTGGCCGACTACGTGTTCAACAGCGGCGACGTGGAGGCCTGCGAGAAGGCCATTATGGAAGTGACGCAGGGCTACGGCTGCGAGCGCACGATCGACTGCTCCGCCAACAACTCCGCCCGCGCGATGGCGATCCGCTGCACGCGCGAGTGGGGCAAGATGGCGATGGTGGGCGAGGGCAACGACGTGACCTTCAACCCGTCCCCGGACATCATGCACGGCCAGAAGACCATCTACGGCAGCTGGGTGACCTCGCTGTGGCGCATGGAGGAGCTCGTGGAGCACCTGGTGCGCTGGGGCATCCATCCCGACAAGCTGATCACCCACCGCTTCGAGCTCAAGGACGTGGCCGAGGCCTATCGCCTGATGGCCTCCGGCAAGTGCGGCAAGGTGGCCGTGATCTATCCCGATTGAGAGTTTGGAGTTTGGAGTGTGGAGAGTGGAGTTAAGAATACCGGAACATGATGATCCGGCGCGCAGAAGCCGACTCCAACTCCACACTCCACTCTTCACACTCCACACTCTATTCTGAAACGATTGGAGCGATTCGATATGATTGATCCCAAATCCGTTCCTTCCTTCATGCTGAACGACGGCTGCACGATCCCCTGCATCGGCATGGGCACGTTCGGCTCGGACCGCGTGACGCCGGACGAGGTCGCCGCGGCGGTCGCCGGGGGCATCCGCGCGGGCTATCGGCTGTTTGACTGCGCGGCCTGCTATGGCAACGAGGCGCAGATCGGCCAGGTGTTCAAAGAGGCGTTTGACGAGGGCGTGGTGAAGCGCGAGGAGCTTTTCGTCATGTCGAAGGTGTGGAACGACATGCACCGGCGCGTGGCGGAATCCTGCAAGAAGACCATCGCGGATTTGCAGTGCGACTACCTGGACATGCTGTTCATCCACTGGCCCTTCCCGAACTACCACGCGCCGTTCTGCGACGTGGATTCCCGCAACCCGGACTCCAAGCCCTTCTCGGTGGCCGAGTTCGTGGACACCTACCGCCAGATCGAGGAGCTGGTGGACCAGGGCCTCGTGAAGCACATCGGCATCAGCAACATGACCATCCCGAAGCTGGACGCGGTGCTTTCAAAGCTGCGCATCAAGCCCGCGGCCTGTGAGTCGGAGCTGCACCCGTGCTTCCAGCAGCAGGAGCTGTTCGACTACCTGGTGGACCGCAACATCCTGCCGATCGGCTACATGCCGCTGGGCTCCCCGCGCCGCCCCGAGCGCGACATCCTGCCGGAGGACATCGCCGACATGCAGATGCCGGAGCTGGTCGAGATCGCGAAGGCGCACAACTGCCATCCGGCGATCATCTGCCTGAAGTGGGCGCTGCAGCGCGGCCAGCTGCCGATCCCGTTCTCGGTGCACAACTACGAGGCGAACCTGGAAGCGTCCGTGACGGAAAAGCTGACGGACGCGGAGATGGCGACCATCGCCACCCTCGAGCGCAACAACCGGCTCGTCAAGGGCCAGGTGTTCCTCTGGCCCGGCGCGACCGACTGGCACGACCTGTGGGACGAGGACGGCGTGATCGTCAGCTGCACGGACTGCTGACGCGAGAAGAAACAGAAAGGTTGTGTTTGACATGCTCAAGGGCATTCCGAGCATCCTGACCCCGGAGCTTTTGAAGATTTTGATGGAGATGGGCCACGGCGACACGATCGTGATCGGCGACGGCAACTTCCCGGCGGCGTCCATCGCGAAGAACAGCCAGCTCGTGCGCCTCGACGGCCACGGCGTGCCGGAGATCCTGGACGCGATCCTCCAGCTGTTCCCGCTGGACCCGTACGTGGAAGCCCCCGTCTCGCTGATGGAGGTCGTGCCCGGCGACCCGGTGGAGACCCCGATCTGGGACGAGTACGCGAAGATCGTGGAGAAGCACGAGCCCGGCACGAAGATCGGCCACATCGAGCGCTTCCAGTTCTACGAGGTGGCGAAGAAGGCCTACGCGATCGTCGCCACGGGCGAGGGCGCGCTCTACGCCAACATCATCCTGCAAAAGGGCGTTGTGAAGTAGAGTACTTTATGAGATACAGCAAGGGGGCTGCCCGAACGGACAGCCCCCTTAAGATCCTTCGCTTCGCTCAGGATGACAGGTTGGCGGAAACCACAATGATGTCATCCTGAGCGAAGCGAAGGATCTTTTGGATTGAGAATGATCTCAATCCAAATACCCTTCCCGCGCCTTCACGCCGTAGTGGGCCTCCAGCTGGCGCAGCTGGGGATCGGTGATGGTGTTCAGCCGCGGCAGGTGCGCGATCTTCATGTAGATCTCCGCGCCCTTCTCGGCGGTCTCGATCAGGCCGAACGCCTCATCCAGGTCCTTGCCCACGCCGTAGATGCCGTGCTGGCTCCAGACCACCAGGCGCGCCGTCTTCATCTTTTCGGCGGTGGCCTCGCCGATCTCGTTCGTGCCGCAGAGCATCCACGGCAGCACGTTCACGCCGTCCGGGAACACCACGATGCACTCCGAGCACGTCTGCCACAGCGAGCGGGTGAACTCGCGCTCGTCCAGCGGGTGGACGAACGTCATCGCCAGCAGGTTCACGGGATGGCAGTGCATCACCACGCGGTTTTCCGGGTTGATGCCCAGCCGCACCACGTGGCTCATCATGTGCGCCGGAAACTCGCTGGTGAAGCTGCCGCCGTCGGTGAAGCCCCACAGCAGCTCGGCGCGCTCGCCGCCGTCCCTGATGCGCACGAGGCCCAGGTTCACGTCCGGGGCGTACTGCACGTTTTTAAAGTACTTGCCCGTGCCGGTGACGAGGAAGTATTTGCCCTCGAGCTCCGGGGCCCGGAAGCCGGTGGGGATGTCGCGGATGGGCGCGGCGTCGAGGTCCAGGTAGTCGCGCAGGTCGGCCTCGTCCAGCATCAGCGACACGTTGCCGCCGTTGCGCTCGTCCCAGCCGTGGGCGTACATGTTGGTCAGCGTGCGGACCATCTCCACCATAAAGGGCGCGGTCAGGATATCCTTCATTGTCTATGCCTCCTTGCTGTTCAACTGGGTCTTCAGGTTGCCGAGGCACGTGGCCTCGATGGGCAGGGCGACGACCCGCTTGCCGGTGGCCTCGGCCGTCAACCGGTTCAGGTAGCCGTTCTTCGCGCCGCCGCCCACGATGTAGAGCCGGTCATAGGCCCTGCCGGTGTTGCGCTCAATCTGCGCGATGGCGCGCCGGTAGCCCTCCGCCAGCGAGCGATACGCGCAGCGGAAGTAGTCGGCGGGCCGTTCAGGCTTCTGGGAAAGCTGGCCGTCGAACGCGGCGCGCATGCTCCGGGGCGCCATGAACGCCGGGTCGTCCACGTCCACGAGCGCGTCAAAGCCGCCGGTTTCCGCCTCCCGGGTGATCTCGTCCCAGGGCTTTTCGGGGCAGAGCTCCTCGCGCAGCCGGTTCACCAGCCACATGCCCATGATGTTCTTGAGGTAGCGCGTGTAGCCCACGCCGCCCTCGTTGCTGCAATTCGCCAGGCGGCTGGCCTCGTCGGTCAGCGGCTTTTCCAGCTTCACGCCCAGCAGCGACCACGTGCCGCTGGACAGGTACAGCGCGTCGCCCTCCATCGGGATGCCCTCGACGGCGCTGGCGGTGTCGTGGGTGGGGCAGAGCGCGACCTTCACGCCCCGATAGGTCCCGATCACCGTGCCCGGCTGCGAGAGCGGGTGGAACAGGCGCGGCGGAAGCCCCAGCGCGTCGATGATGCCGGGGTCGTATGCGCCGGTCCGCGCGCTCACCATGCCGGTGGTGGTGGCCTCGGTGTACTCGTGGGCCTTTGCGCCGCAGAGCTTGTACATCAGGTATTCCGGCATCATCAGGAAATCTGTCGCGCCCTCCAGCCGGCCCGCGAGCTTGTCCGCATAGAGCTGGTAGATCGTGTTGAACGGCTCGAACTGGATGCCGGTGCGCCGGTACAGCTCCTCGAACGGCAGGATCGCGTGCACTTTTTCGATGGGCCCGGCGGTGCGCCCGTCGCGGTAGGCGTAGCAGGGGAGTATCTCCTCGTCGCCCTTGAGCAGCACGTAGTCCACGCCCCAGGTGTCGACGGACAGGCTGTCGAGGTCCGGATACGCCGCCAGCGCCGCGTCGATGCCCGCGCGCACGTGCGCGTTGAGCGCGTCGAGGTCCCAGGTCAAGTGCCCGTCGCGCTCGGTCACGCCGTTCGGGAAGCGGTAGACCTCCCGGGTGCGGATCTCGCCGCCCTCCATCCAGCCCACGATGTGCCGCCCGCTGGACGCGCCGATGTCGATGGCCAAACAGTGCTTCATAGAAACGCCTCCCCGAAAGAGATGTGTTTGGCTCAAATCCCGCCTCTATTATACATGAGATTCCGGGATTGTACAATCAAAAACGGCTATATTTGGTTCTTCACGCAAAGCTGTGAGATCATCAGATCGTTGTCCGAATACGGTTCGTACAGATCCTTCGCTTCGCTCAGGATGACAACGATTGGAAACCTACAAACCTGTCATCCTGAGCGAAGGATCTGTACATTTCGTTTCCAATCAGCATGGGCTCACGTCGCCTTGCCGCCCTCCGGCGCGCCGCGAGCCCACACCTCCTTGCGGTAGGCGCGGGGCGAGCGCCCCGTGTAGCGGTGGAAGGCGGTGGAGAAGTGCTCGATGGAGGAAAAGCCCAGGCGCTCGGCGATCTCGGTGATCGACATGCGGCTGCTCTCGAGGAATTGGAACGCGGCGGCCATGCGCGCGTCGGTCAGCTTCTGGGAGAAGGTCTTGCCGAAGTGCGACAGCAGCAGGCGCTGCGTCTGGCGCACGCTCAGGTTCAAAAGCTGCGCCAGCTCGTTCAGCGTCAGCGTGTTGTAGCGGTAGAAGAAGGCGTCCTCGAGGATCGGCATGAAGCTGTCGCGCGTCAGAAGCGGCGGCTTCTGCGCGTGCGTGGTCTTATCGCGCCGGTAGACGCGCGTCAGCTGCAACACGATATGCCTGAGCAGCGTTTCCGACATCAGCAGCGTGTCGCGGTGGCTCTGGCGGTTCTCCTCGATCAGCTGGCTGAGCAGGTTAAAGATCGTGCCGTCGTCGCGCCCGATCCAGAAAACCGTGTCCGTGAACAGCAGCAGCGGGTCGTTCGCGGGCTTGGCGATGCGGCGGCAGTTCAGGTAGAGGCAGTACTCGATCACGGGGTCGTCGGTGTCGGACACCTGCGCGTGCACGATGCCGGGCCCGGTGACGTACAGCGCGCCGGGATACACGTCGTAGGTGTTCCCCTCGACGGTGACGGTGCCCCGGCCGCGATGCGTGTAGTGGATCTCGTAGCTCACGTTGGAGTGGCTGTGGGCGGCGATGAACGGGCGAAGCTGCTCGATGCGCACGTGCACCGGCGACACCAGCAGCGAGCCCAGGTCAAAGCGGGTCGAGAAGTCGTAGGTCTCCGTGGGCACGGCGGCGCGAGCGCCCGCGCCGGTCGCGTTGGAGTGGTTCATGGCTGCGCCTCCCCCGAAATTCATCCGGCTCCATTATACACCCATTGTCGCCAAAAAGACAGCCTTTTTGCGCGAAAGCGACGCGTTTTTTTCCCGACGTGTCCGTCCTGCCGCCGTCGACAGCCGCCAGATATTGCATAACGGAAACGCCGATAGTATAATAGAGAAGACGAAAGCCCCGTTCGATGGGCATGAGAGAGAGCGGGATGCGGGTCGTTCGAGCGGCAGATTGCCGTGCCTGCGGCAGGGCGTGCCCGTCGACGCGATGAACCGTCCCGACGACCCGGGATCTGTGAGAAGGGGGAAGCCATGAAGAAATACATGCCGCCCGTCGTCATGCTGGCGGTCTTCGAGGCCATCGCCGTCACATTGTGGCTGACGAAGGGAAATATCTTCTACCTCATCAACTTCAGCTACATCGGATGCTCGATCGCTTTGGGGATATTCCTGTTCATCCGAAGACACCGCCATGCCCGCCGCGTCGTTCAGCTGCTGGTCGGCCTGTACATGCTGATCTACCTGGGATTGATCCACGGGGAAAACATGCAGATCGAGGGCTTCTGGTACTACCTGTTCACCGGCGTCTTTGAGGCGGCGACGATCCATTATGCGGTGGCAAAGATCTTCGGGCCGCTCCTGTTCGGGCGGGGCTGGTGCGGCTACGCCTGCTGGACGGCGATGGTGCTGGATTTCCTTCCCTACAAGACGCCGTCCAGCCCCCGGAAGAAGCTGGGGTGGATTCGGTACATCACCTTTGCCGCGTCGCTGGTATTCGTCGCGGCGCTGTTCCTGGCGCGCGTCGGCAACCTCGAAAGGGTCATGTTCTGGGCGTTTGTCGTCGGGAACGTCGTCTACTATGCCGTCGGGATCGCCCTGGCTTATGCCTTTCAGGACAATCGCGCGTTCTGCAAGTACATCTGCCCCGTCGCGGTGTTTTTGAAGCCCATGAGCTATTATGCGCTCGCGCGAATCAAGTGTGACAAGGATAAATGCATCTCGTGCGGAAAGTGCAGGCGCGTGTGCCCGATGGACGTGGACGTGACCGACAACTCCCGAAAGCGGGAAAACGGCACGGAGTGCATCCTCTGCATGGAGTGCGTCAGGAACTGTCCCAGGGACGCGCTTTGACGGCGCTTGTTTGACGAGGGCCAGGGCCAAGACGGGCGGCCTGCGGACCGTCCGCGCCATCCGGAGCAAAGGAGAGGAAGATCACAGATGAAGCTCGAGAAGATGACGGATTTCTTTGCCGCGCGGATCGACGGCTACGACGCGCACATGAAGCGGGACATCGTCGGCGCGTCGGAGTTCTACGCCTACACCGCGTCCCTGCTGCCGGACGACCCGGGCGCCCGGATCCTGGACCTGGGCTGCGGGACGGGCCTTGAGCTGGAGGAATACTTTGCGCGCAATCCCGGCGCGAGCGTCACCGGCATCGACCTGTCCGAGGTCATGCTGGACGCGCTGAAGGCCAAGTTCCCGGACAGGGCGCTGACGCTGATCCATGCGTCGTACTTCGACGCGCCCCTCGGGGAAGACCGGTACGACGGCGCGGTGTCGGTGGAATCCCTGCACCACTTCCCCGCCGGGATGAAGGCCGCGCTGTACGGCAGGCTCCACGCGGCGCTCAAGGACGGCGGCGTGTTCGTCCTGACCGACTACTTTGCCGAATCGGAGGCGCTGGAGCGGCAGTACTTTCAGGAGTTCGAGGCGATGAAGGCGGAGCAGGCCGCGGAGGAGGGCGCGATCTACCACTACGACACGCCGCTGCTGGTGGAGCACGAGATGGACATCCTTCGCCGCGCGGGTTTTCGGGACGTGAGCGCCCGGCACCAGTGGGGCGTCAGCACGTATACGGTGTGCGCGAGGAAGTAGAAGCAAACCGTGGCATCGAAAAACCTGGGCGGCGGACCGTTCTGACTTTCGGGCTTCTGTTTCATGGGGGCAAGCATGAAAAACGAGATCATCATCAGAAATGCGCAGAGAGAAGACGTCCGGCAAATCGCGGAGATCCTCGTTGAAGACTGGAAAAAAGCCTATCGCGGCATCATCGACGACGATTTCCTGGATGCCATGGACGCGGATCAGCGGTACGAAATCGAAGTAAAGAGATACCAGAAATATGTGGTCGCGACGGAAGGCAGCGCGGTCCTGGGATACGCGTGGCTGGAGATGACGGGCGACGGGGCGGCGGATTGCGAGGTCGTTGCGCTGTATGTCCGGTATTCGAGAAGGAACGGCGGGATCGGGAAGCGCCTGCTGCAAGATGCCATGCGGCGTTTCAGGGAAGCCGGAAAGAAGAGAATGATCCTGTGGTGCCTGAAGGAGAACGACGAGGCCAGGAGGTTCTATGAAAGAGCGGGCGGGCAGGCGTTCGGGACCGGCTCCCATAACTGGGGCGGGAGAGAATACGATATGACGGCTTACCTGTATGATTTGGAGGAGGCCCCCACCTACGAGGACGCCGCGGCCGCCATCCCGCCGGGCCGCTACCGCCACTTCAAGGGCAGGGATTACGAGGTGATCGCCGTCGCCCGCCACTCGGAGACCGAGGAGCCGATGGTTGTCTACAGGGCGCTCTACGGCGAGGGCGGGGTGTGGGTGCGCCCCGCGAGCATGTGGAACGAGACCGTGGAGCGAGGCGGGCGGAAGTACAGGCGTTTTTACCGACTGGACCGGATCGAGCGCGTGGAGCAATACGAGCGGCTGTTCGACGAGGCGACGGCCCGCCCGGACGTGGAAAAGCTGCGGCTGCTCGACGCCTACTACACCTCCGGCGAGTGGCGGGAGGACTATGAGGCGGACGAGCGGGGGGAATTCCCGCCCGACATGAAGCGCGGCGTGCTGTCGCAGGACGCGTTGTACGATTTGCTGGAGCGCGGAACAAAAACCTGACGGACGCAGCCTAAGGGGAAAGGATAGGGATCGGAGCGAGGGATCATGGCAGAGGCAATCTACAATCTCGGCAGCCGCGTGGTGAACAACTACCTCGTGGATTCAAAGGTCGGGTACATACTGATCGACACGGGGTATGACGGCTCGTTCCCGCGGTTTGTGAAGGGGCTGAAGAAGCGCCGCATCGCGCCTGATGAGATCAGGTATGTGTTCCTGACCCACGCGCACGACTACCACGCCGGGTTCCTGAACGAGGTGCTGGCGGCGACGGGCGCGCAGGTGATCCTGCACCCGAAGGCGATCGAGG
>CACYET010000043.1 GCA_902773515.1 uncultured Eubacteriales bacterium
CAGTAGGGAGTAGGGAGTAGGAACAGTGGCTGCCGCGTCTTCTGGCATTTCCTACTCCCTACTCCCTGTTCCCTACTCCCTAATTCCGATTTGCATCGCAAATCTGTTTTACATCCCGTCCACTTCCTCCTGGCTGAGGGTCCTGACGTTGTTCATCTGGAACAGCTTGGCGGCCTTCTCGCCGTTGGAGAAGCGCAGGATCAGCGCGGCTTCGCCGGGGCGGGAGGCACGCAGGAACGAGTACATGTACTCCACGGACAGACCCGCCTTTTCGACCAGGGCCAGCAGCTCGCACAGGCCCAGCGGACGGTCCGGCACCTCGGCGCAGATCACGTGGTTTACCTTGGCGATGTAGCCGTTCGCGCGCAGCGCCTCCACGGCGGGGTCGATCTGGTCGCTGGACACGATGATGCGGATGATGCCGAAGTTCTGGGTGTCGGCCACGGACAGCGCCAGCATGTCCACGCCGCCCTTGCCCAGCAGCTCGGTCATCTCCCGCAGCGCGCCGGGATGGTTCTCGAGGAATACGGAAATCTGCTTGATAAACACGGCCAGCCCCTCCTTAATGAAGATTGCGTTTGTCGATCACGCGCTTGGCCTTGCCCTCGCTGCGCGGGATGGACTTGGGCGCGACCAGCGTCACCTTGGAGGCGATGCCCACCACGGACTTGATCTGGCCGGTGATGTACTTGCGCACGTTCTCGATGTGGGAAACGGTGTCGCCGAACATGGCCTCGGTCATCTCCACCTGCACCTCCAGCGTGTCGGAGGAATTCACGCGGTCCACGACGAGCATGTAGTGCGGGGCGACGCCGTCCGCGCCCACCAGCACCGATTCGATCTGGCTGGGGAACACGTTGACGCCGCGGATGACCAGCATGTCGTCGGTGCGGCCGGTGATGCGGCCCATGCGGGCCAGCGTGCGCCCGCAGCGGCACTTGTCGTCCGTCAGCGTGCAGATGTCGTGCGTGCGGTAGCGCAGCATGGGCATGCCGGTCTTGGTGATCGTGGTGAACACCAGCTCGCCGGGCATGCCGTAGGGCAGCTGTTCGCCGGTGGCGGGGTTGATGATCTCGGCGATCACGTGGTCCTCGTTGATGTGCATGCCGTGCTTCTCCAGGCACTCGAACGCCACGCCGGGGCCGGCGATCTCCGTCAGGCCGTAGATGTCGCAGGCGTCGATGTTCAGGAGCTGCTCGATGCGCACGCGCATCTCCTCGGTCCAGGGCTCCGCGCCGAAGCAGCCCGCCTTCAGCTTCAAATCCTTCGCCGGGTCGATGCCCATCTCGCGGATGGTCTCGCCCAGGTAGGTGGCGTAGGAGGGCGTGCAGCAGAGGATCGTGGTGCCCAGGTCCTTCATCATCGTGATCTGGCGCTGCGTGTTGCCGCTGGACATCGGAATGACCATCGCGCCCAGCTTGTCCGCGCCCTGATACGCGCCGAAGCCGCCGGTGAACAGGCCCAGGCCATAGGTGACCTGCACGATGTCCTCGTCGGTACAGCCCGCGGCGGTCAGCGTGCGGGCCATCATCTCGCTCCAAACCTCGACGTCGTTGCGGGTGTAGCCCGAAATGATGGGCTTGCCGGTGGTGCCGGACGAGCCCTGCACGCGGATGATGTCCTTCTTCGTTGAGGCGAACAGCTGGAAGGGATAGTAGTCCCGCAGGTCGGTCTTCTCCATGAAGGGCAGGTACTTCAAATCCTCCAGCCCTCGGATGTCCTCGGGCTTGATGCCCGCGGCGTCCATGCGCGCGCGGTAGACGGGCACGTTCTCATATTCCAGCTTCACGGTCCTGACCAGCCGCTCGCCCTGCAGCTTGTGCAGTTCATCCCGGCTGATGCACTCGATGGCGGGGTTGAAGATTCTGCGTTCAGTTTGGCTCATTGGTTTATTCCCTTTCCTGTGTGTCGATAAGCCGCAAGCGTTGAGCGTTCAGACAGATTTGCGGGGAAACCAGATTGCCACGTCGCCCTCTGGGGCTCCTCGCAATGACGTCGATCTGACGCCATACTTGTATTCCTGGTATTTTCGCCGCAACAGCGCGACAACCCCTCCGGCCCTACGGGCCACCTCCCCTTACACAGGGGAGGCAAGAGAGGCGCGGCAGCCCTGGCTCCCCTTTCAAGGGGAGCTGTCAGCGCAGCTGACTGAGGGGTTGTAAGCCGCGGACGCCAATTATGGCGTCCCTACGGCTCACTCCTCGCATGGGCGGGCGCGTGACTGGGCGGGCGCAGGGGCGGACCTTCCGCCGCAACGCCGCCCCTACAGCTTCCTCACTCTACACTCTCCACTCTAAACTCTCAACTCTCGTTTCCTAGCTCTCCACCTGCTCGGCGACGAGCTGCTTGGCGCCGTAGATCTCGCGCAGCTTCGGCTTCTCGATCTTGCCAGTGGGGTTGCGCGGCACGGTGGCGAAGATGATCTTGCGCGGGCGCTTGTAGCGCGGCATGCCCTTGCAGAACTCCTCGATGTCCGTCTCGGTGGCCGTCGCGCCAGGCATGAGCTCGATGATCGCCGCGGCGATCTCGCCCAGGCGCGGGTGCGGGATGCCGATCACGGCCACGTCCTTGATGGCGGGATGCGCGCGCAGGAAGTCCTCGATCTGCACCGGATAGAGGTTCTCGCCGCCGGTGATGATGACGTCCTTCTTGCGGTCCACCAGGTAGATGAAGCCGTCCTCGTCCTGCATGGCCATGTCGCCGGTCCAGAGCCAGCCGTCGCGCAGCACCTCGGCGGTGGCCTTCTCGTCCTTGTAGTAGCAGGTCATGACGCCCGGACCCTTCACGGCCAGCTCGCCGACCTCGCCCCGCTTCACGTCGTTGCCCTGCTCGTCGATGATGCGCGCCTGCCAGCCGTAGCCGGGGACGCCGATCGCGCCCACCTTCTCGATGTTCTCCACGCCCAGGTGCACGCAGCCGGGGCCGATGGACTCCGACAGGCCGTAGTTCGTGTCGTACTGGTGGTTCGGGAACTTCTCCTTCCAGCGCTTGATCAGGCTGCGCGGCACCGGCTGCGCGCCGATGTGCATCAGCCGCCAGGCAGACAGGTCGTAGTCGTCCAGGTCAATCTCGCCGCGGTCGATGGCGTCCAGGATGTCCTGCGCCCACGGCACCAGCAGCCACACGATGGAGCAGTGCTCCTCGGCGGCGGTCTTGATGATGGTCAGGGGCCTGACGCCCTTCAACAGCACGCCGCGGCCGCCCACCAGGAACGAGCCGAACCAGTGCATCTTCGCGCCCGTGTGGTACAGCGGCGGGATGCACAGGAACACGTCGTCGTGGGTCTGGCCGTGGTGGGCCTGCTCGGTGCGGGCTGCGTGCATGAGGCTCTCGTGGTTGTGCAGGATGGCCTTGGGGAAGCCCGTCGTGCCCGAGGAGAAGTAGATGGCTGCATTATCTTCGTCGGTCAGCTTCACGTCCGGGGACGCGCTGGGCTCATTCGCCGCCAGGTGCAGGTAGTTCTCGGCAAAGGTCGGGCAGTTGTCGCCCACGTAGAACAGCAGCTTCACACGCGGGATGCGGTCGATGATCTCCTCCACGCGGCCGATGAACTCCGGCCCGAAGAACAACACGTCCACGTCCGCCAGGTCCGCGCAGTAGCGGATCTCCTCGGCGGAGTAGCGGTAATTCATCGGCACGGCCAGCGCGCCGGTCTTGAGGATGCCGAAGTACACCGGCAGCCACTCCAGGCAGTTCATCAGCAGGATGGCCACCTTGTCGCCCTTTTTGATGCCGCGGCTCAGCAGGAGATTCGCGCAGCGGTTCGCCTTCTCGTTGAACACGCTCCAGGTGATCTCGCGCCTAAACTCGTCGGCGGTACCGCGCTCGATCAGCTCATACTCCTTCCAGGTCACGCGGCGATCCTCGCGCACCTCGGGGTTCAGCTCCACCAGCGCGGTCTCGCTTCCGTACAGCTTCGCGTTTTGTTCCAGGATCTCGGTAATTGGCATGGTAAATCGGCCTCCAAGTCGTGTAAGATTGAGTGTAAAAAAACCGTCCCCTGCGGCAAAGCAGAGGACGGATGAAAACCCGCGGTATCACCCCGATCTGCGTCGGGTGATCTCCTTCATCGCGTTACATAAAATTATAGTCGTTTCCCCGGGCATTCGCAAGTTAAAGTTGCGTTTACTCACAGGCCGAGGGAAAGCGGGGACGGTTCTCTTGTCCCGTGTTTTATATCGCGGCATATCCGTCAGGCAACACCTCGGGACAAGAGAACCGTCCCCGCTTTTCCGATCTATGTCTCCGGGTACGGCTCCTGGTTGGTGCCGTCCTGCCAGAGGCGCTCCATGTTGTAGTACTGGCGCTCCTCGGGGTGGAAGATGTGCACGATCACCTGGGCGTAGTCCAGCACGATCCACCTCGCGCCGTTCTTGCCCTCCTTGCGGCGGGGCTCGATGCCCTCCTCGGCCAGCTTTTCCTCCAGATCCTCGGCCAGGGTGTGCACGTTCTGCACGTTGCGGCCGCTGGCCACCACGAAGAAGTCGGTGATGGAGGTCATGTGGCCGACCTCCAGCAGTTGTATGTCGGTCGCGCCCTTACTGTCCAGTATCTCGGCGATCCTGCTTGCCAGTGCCTTGGGTTCCATCATGTTGTGCGCCTCCTTTGATTGGGTTTGTGGGGGTCATTCCTCCGGTGAAAACGCGCTGATCAGGTTCAGCGTCCGCGGGTGGATGTCCTGCCCGTGGGCGCGCAGGTGTCGCGCGGTCAGCTCCGCGCAGCAGAGCATGGCTCTGTAGATGTCCTTTTCCGCCAGCTTTCGGGCCTTCTCCAGCCCCGGGAAGGGCTCGCGGCCGGGCTCGACGAAGTCCGCGACGTAGATGAGGGCGTCCATCGGCGACATGTCACCCGCGCCGACGGTGTGCTTGCGGATGGCGCTGAGGATGGACGGGTCCCGCACGCCGTACTCGTCCCGCGCCAGGATCATCCCGGCGGGGGCGTGCAGGATCTGCCGCGTCTCCAGCTCCGCCTGGTCCAGGTCCGGCAGCTTTTCCGTCACCAGCGCGCGCATCTGATCCAGCGGCATCGACTTCGCGCAGTCGTGCAATAGCCCCGCCAGCCGCGCCCGGCGCGGGTCCACGCCGCACATCGGCGCAAGGCGCTCGGCGGTCTCGGCCACGCCCATCGTGTGCGCGAGGCGGCGCGGCGTCAGCGTCGCGCGCAGCTTTTCCATGATCTGCGCCTCGCTGTAGTCGCACAGGTAGAGGCCCTTCTCTCGGATGTACTCCGCCACGGGCGCGGGAACGCTTCCCGAGATGTCCTCCCCCGCCGCCACCTGCTGTCGGATCTTAGTGGAGGAGAGCGCCGGGCCGCTTACGGGCAGCAGCGTCACCCGCGCGCCGTAGCTGCTCTCGATGGCTCGGCCGCGCAGCTTCGACAGCTCCGCGTCACAGCCGGGGCGATCGACGACGGCGAAGTCGCACAGCCGCGCCACGCGGGGAAACTCCCGCCAGCTCTCCAGCACGTTCAGCGTGTCCGCGCCGATGATGTAGGTCCACGCGTCCCCGGGGCGCTCGACGGACAGTGCCGAGAGCGTGTCCACCGTGTAGGTGACGCCCTCGCGGCTGATCTCCACGTCGCTGGCCGACAGGCCCGGGTGCATCCCGGCGGCCAGGCGCGCCATCTCCATGCGGTCCTGCCGGGCGGTGACGCGGGCCTTGTGGGGCGGGTCCCCGGCGGGCATCAGCATCACGCCGTCCAGCCCGAGCCGCTCCATCGCCGCGAGGGCGATCTCGACGTGGCCGTTGTGGACGGGGTCCAGTGTGCCGCCCAGGATGCCGATTCTCATGCGCGCGCCTCCGAATTCGTTTTATGGTTTATTATAACACAGTTTTTCTTAACAATCTACCCCGCCGGGCAACTTTTGTTTTCAGCTTTTTCACGCAAAATCCCGTTGCGCTCGGGCCAAAATGCTGATATAATAGAGTTGGATAATGTTTTCGTGGCATCTGGAGGTCACTATGGGCATTTTCACACCGCTTTACATGAGGGACGATCTGACCCCTGAGCAGGCGCAAAAGGCGGTCGAGGCCGTCAAGGCGATGGCCGACCCGGCGAGGCTGTCCGCCATCGCGACGGATGCGAAGGACGCCTCCGTGCGCCTGGCGGCCATCGAAGGGCTGACGGACGCCGACCTGCTGGGCCGGATCGCGCTGGAGAGCCCGAGCGGCCGGGAGCGCATGTGCGCCGTCAAGAACCCCCACCTGACGGATCAGGTGCTTCTGGCGCAGGTGGCGATCCAGGATGATTGGGACAACGTCGGCGCCATCTGCGTCAGGGAAAAGATCTCCGACCCGGCGCTGCTGGGCAGGATCGCGGTCGAGGCCAGGAGCGGGATCGTGCGCCAGCTGTCCGTGCGGCACGCCTTTTTCAACGACGCGGCGCTGCTGGAGAAGATTGCCCTGGAGGATACGGACGCCGCCGTGCGCACCGCCGCCGTGGAGAACACCGCGCTCAGCAGCCCGGACGCCCTGGAGAGGATCGCCTCCGCGTCGCGCGAGGACGGGTCGCTGGAGCCGCGCTGGACGGCCGCGCTGAAGCTGTCCCGCCGCAACCCCGACCGCGCCGCGCGGCTGCTGCTCGAGTTGATGGACAGCGACGCGGCCCAGGACGGCTCGTGGCTGCGCAACGAAACGGTGGAATTCCTGGACCGGTACTGCCGCGCCACCGACGACGCCGAGGTGAAGGCGGCCGCCGGGCCGATCCTGAAGCGCTTTGGCAAGGCGTAGACGCCCGCGGCCTCCGATTTAACCAAATACGATTGATGCGCCTCTCAAAAGACCGTATAATGAAGGTCAGGCCATCTGGCCGAAGCAGAGCCCGTCGCTGTGGGAGCGGGCCGACGCCTGGTACCACCGCTCGCCAAAGGGCGGCGGCGAGTGGGAGTTCTTCAAAAAGCTGCCCGAGCGCTGGACGGTGCGCTACGGCGATTTGCAGTTCTACGTGCGGCCCACCGGCTTCAAGCACACGGGCCTGTTCCCGGAGCAGGCCGTGAACTGGGACTGGATGGCGGAATTGATCCGCGGCGCGAATCGCCCGATCCGGGTGCTCAACCTGTTCGGCTACACCGGCGGGGCCACCTGCGCCTGCGCGGCGGCCGGGGCGCACGTGACGCACGTGGACGCCGCCAAGGGCATGGTGCAGTGGGCCGGGGAGAACCGGCGGCTGTGCGAAATCGACGAGACGCGCGTGCGCTGGATCGTCGACGACGCGCTGAAGTTCGTGCAGCGCGAGGCGCGCCGCGGCAACGCCTACCAGGGCATATTGATGGACCCGCCCAGCTACGGCCGCGGCCCCGGCGGCGAGGTCTGGAAGCTGGAAAACGAGCTGTTCGGCCTCGTGAACGCCTGTGAGAAGGTACTCGCGGAGGACGCGCTGTTCATGCTGATCAACAGCTACACCACGGGCCTGCAGCCCGCGGTGCTCAGCAACATGCTGGCGATGACCGCGGCGAAGACGCGCGGCGGCATCGTCCGCGCCGACGAGATCGTGCTGCCCGTCACCGAGGGCGGCGTGCTGCCCTGCGGGGCCAGCGGAAGGTGGAGCAATGACTGACAGTCCAACCATGGAATCCAACTATCGCGTCGTGCTGGTGCACAAGGAGCGCTGTCTCGTCAGAAGGGGCGAGGAGGAGCTCTACTGCGTGCTGGCCGGCAGTTTGCGCTATCGGGACGAGATCCCCGTGGTGGGCGACTACGTGGAGGTCACCGTCAACCCCTACGGCGACAGCCTGATCCGCACGATCCTGCCGCGGCGGACCGTGTTCTGCCGCCCGGACCGCGGCGGGCACGCCGACGGCTTTGTCAAGACCCTGCAGGTGCAGCCGCTGGTTGCCAACATCGACTACGTGTTCATCATCACGTCGCTGAACAACGACTTCAGCGTCAGCCGCATCGCGCGCTACGCCGCGACGGCCGTCGCCGGCGGCGCGACCCCCGTCGCGGTGCTCACGAAGGCGGACGTGTGTGAAAACGTCGCCGAGCTGGAGGCGCAGGCCGCCGCGCTCAGCGAGCGCATAGAGGTCGTGTCCGTCAGCGCCTACACGGGCTTTGGCCTCGACCGCCTGCGGGCGTACTTCAGGCCCGGCGCGACCATCGCGCTGCTCGGCTCGTCCGGCGCGGGCAAGTCCACGCTGATCAACACGCTGGCCGGGCGCGACGTCATGCGCGTGGGCGAGATCCGCGAGGTGGACTCGAAGGGCCGCCACACCACCACCCACCGGGAGCTGATCGAGGTGGACGGCGTTTCCTTCATCGACACGCCCGGGCTGAGGGAGCTGGGCATGGTCGATGCCGAGGCCGGCATCCAGGACACCTTCTCCGACATCGCGGAGCTGATCGGCCAATGCGCGTTCTCCGACTGCACGCATCGCACGGAGCCCGGCTGCGCGATCCGCCGGGCGCTGGAGGACGGCACGCTCTCCCCCGAGCGCTGGGAGATGTACGCGCGCCTGGAGAAGGAGAACAGCTGGAGCATGGCGAAGAAGAACGAGCTGATGATGAACGTCGCCATGTGGCAGCGCAAGAACAGCCGCGCGAACAGGAAGCGCTGACATGCGCTGGGAAGAGCGGGAAGATCCTTCGACTTCGCTGGCGCTCCGCTCAGGATGACACGGGCGGGCGGCGCAATGCTGTGACGCGGTATCATGCACGGGCGGGCGGCGCATCGCCGCCCTTACGGCATCATGCGCGGCAGCCGCCATCCTGTCATCCAGAGCGAAGCCTTGCGTTAGCAAGGCGCAGTCGAAGGATCTTTAAAGCACAGGGGAGAAGGCTTCTGGCGGGCGGCGCAACGCCGCCCCTACGGAATACTGCGCGGCAGCCTTGGCTCCCCTGTGTAAGGGGAGCTGTCAGCATAGCTGACCGAAGGGTTGTCACTCCTCACTCCCAAAAGCCTCCCACCCGAAAGGACGCCCGATGAACTACAAGACCCTTCCCCCCGGCTACGTGTACGCCGGGAACCTGGACTTCATGCGCAACCGGCGGCAGATGAAGGCCGTGGTGATCCTGTCGCTGGCGCTGGTCGTCGCGCCCATCATCGTCGGTCTGCTCTGTGCGCCGCTGGGCCCGGGCTGGCGGCTGCTGGCTTCGCGCTGGTACGGCTGGCTGTTGCTGGCGGCGGCATTCTTTCTCTACATCCCGCTGCATGAGCTGACGCACGGCCTGGTGATGTTTCTGCTGTCCGGCGTGCCGCCGAGGTACGGCCTGAAGCTCCCCTACGCCTACGCCGGCAGCGACGTGTGGTTTGACCGCAGGTCCCACATCATAACGGCCCTCGCGCCGGTGGTCGTCTGGGGCGTCGCGCTGCAAGTCGCCATCGCGGTGTTGCCCGGCGAGTGGTTCTGGCCGCTGTGGGCCGTGCAGATCTCGAACCTATCCGGCTCGGCGGGCGACCTGTACACCGTCTGGGCGCTGATGCGCATGGAGGGCGACGGCCTGCTGATCCAGGACACGGGCGTGCGCATGCGCGTGATGAAGAAAAAACCGACTGAGGACGGGAATCCATGATACTTCTGACGCTTCAAAACGTGAACAAGAGCTTCGCGATGAACGAGGTCTTAAAGGATGTCTGCCTGACGCTGCAATCCGGCCAGCGCATGGGCCTGGTGGGCGTGAACGGCAGCGGCAAGTCCACGCTGTTCAAGCTGATCACCGGCGACATGGAGCCGGATTCCGGCACGATCTCCCTCGTGCGCGGCACGAGCGTGGGGCTGCTCACGCAGGACGCCGACATCCAGAGCGACCTGACCATCCAGCAGGAATTGGAGCGCGTGTTCGAGCCGGTGCGCCAGATGGAGGCGAGGCTGCGCGACATGGAGCGCGAGATGGCCGAGAAGCACGAGGACGCCGCCGCGTTCGAGCAGCTCTCCCACGCCTATTCGCGGCTCATGGACCGCTTCGAGGACGCCGGGGGCTACGAGTGGCCCAGCCGTATCCAGGGCGTGCTGGCGGGCCTTGGCTTCGCGCGAGGTCGGGAGAGCCAGCCCGCGAACCTGCTCTCCGGCGGCGAGAAGACGCGGCTGTGCCTGGCGCGGCTGCTTTTGACGCAGCCGGACCTGCTGATGCTGGACGAGCCGACCAACCACCTCGACCTCGCCTCGACCCAATGGCTGGAGGACACGCTCAAGAAGTACCGCGGCACGGTGCTGGTCGTCAGCCACGACCGCTACTTCCTCAACGCCGTGTGCGACTGCATGGCGGAGCTGTCGATGAAACGCATGACGCAGTACGACGGCAACTATGACCGCTTCGCCGTCCAGCGGCAGGCGAACCTCGAGCGCCAGCTGAAGGAGTACAAGCTGCAACAAGCCGAGATCGCGCGGCAGGAGGCCATCATCGCCCGCTACCGCATGTACAACCGGGAAAAGAGCATCAAGCTGGCGGAGAGCCGGGAGAAGCGCCTGGAAAAGCTGGAGCGCATCGAAAAGCCCCAGAGCGAGCAGAAGGTCCGCTTCAACTTCACCGCGCGCCGCCGCACCGGCGACGACGTGCTGATGGTGAAGGACCTCGCCAAGGGCTTCGACGGGCGCACGCTGTTTGAACACCTGAATCTGCACCTGCGCGCCGGGGAGCGCGTGGCCGTGATCGGGCCCAACGGCGTGGGCAAGACCACGCTCCTCAACATCATCGCGGGCCAGCTCTCCCCCGACGCGGGCACGGTCGTGTTCGGCAGCAACATCGACCTGGGCTACTACGACCAGCAGCAGGCGCAGCTGCACCCGAACAAGACGGTGCTGGACGAGCTCTGGGACGACTTCCCGCGCCTGGAGGCGGACCGCGTGCGCGGCGTGCTGGCGCTGTTTCTGCTGACCGGCGACGACGTCTACCAGCCGGTGGGTACGCTCTCCGGCGGCGAGCGCGGACGCGTGGCGCTGGCGAAGCTGATGTTGAAGCAGGACAACGTGCTGCTGCTGGACGAGCCGACCAACCACCTGGACATGGACAGCCGCGAGGTGCTGGAGGCCGCGCTGGAGGACTTCGAGGGGACGATCCTCACCGTCAGCCACGACCGCTACTTCATCAACAAGGTCGCCACGAAGGTGATCGAGCTCTCCCCCGACGGCGCGACGGAGTACCTCGGCAACTACGACGACTACCTGGAGAAGAAGCGCATCCTGGAGGCCGGCGAGGCCGAGGCCGCCTTCGGCGGCATGACCAGGACCCAGCAGGACAAGGAAAAGCGCCGCCAGCGCCTGGCGCGGGAGTCCGCGAAGGCGCTGCAGCAGCGATTGAAGCAGGCGGAGGCCGACATCGCGCAGACCGAGCAGGCGCTCTCGGACCTGGAGGCGCAGATGGGCACGCCCGAGGTCTACTCGAACCCCGCCGAGTCCGCCCGCGTCGCCCGCGAACACAAAGACGCCCAGCAAAGGCTGGACGCGCTGTATGAGCTGTGGGAGGGGCTGACGGAGGCGGTCAGCGAGGAGTAGACAAAAGCCTTCCCCTCTGGGGAAGGTGGCAAGCACAAGGCGACAATCCGGTCGGATTGTCGCCTTGTGCTTGACGGATGAGGTCGAATCCCTCCACGCGATATGTCGTTCGTATTCGACCTCATCAGTCAGCATCAAAGGATGCTGACAGCTTCCCCAAAGGGGAAGCCATCCAGCGTCATTGCCCTATTCCACCGGCTTAAGTATGATCGGTTCAGGCCTCTCCGACGCGTCGTCCCATTCCCCCTCCCTGTCCATGCCGATGGTCAGCCTAAGCTGCTCGGGTACATGGCCGTTGCCGGTGAATTCGCCAAGTATCATGTCGTCGTAGCAATCGCTTTTTTCGGTTTGAAGCGCCGTGCCGCTCTCGTCCGTCAGCTCCGGAACATACCGCAGGTCGTCCGCCTCGGGATAGAGCGCCTTCAGTTCGGGAAACGCCTCGCCGTCCGCATGAATTTCCAGCGAGGCGTGCACCGCACTGGCCGTCGCCGTGACATGCACGGGCACGCCGTTGCATATGCCCTCGCCCGCGTAGCGGCGCGTCTCGCCGTCCGAGCGCTTCACCGTCGCCACGGCCTCGCCGATCTGCTGCGGATCGGTCGAATAGCTGGAATGGGTCTCGCCGTCAATCCACTCGTAGGTGTGCAATGCCGCGTCCAGCGGGCCGTTCAGCGTGTAGGTCTTCTCTCCGTCGAACCAGACGCGCCACTCGTTGCGCAGGATCGGCAGATGCAGCTCCAATTCATCCTGATTCTGCGCCGCCTCCGGCAGAGGCATGGCGATTTCGACGAGATACGCCCTGCGCCCATCCTCCAGTACAGTTTCATCGCAGGTGTAGGGTACAAGCTCGATGGCGCCGTCCGCCCCCGCATACAGGGTATCGTCGGCGAACACGGAATATTCCGCGTAGCCATACGGCTTCCCAGCCTCCACCGCGTCGGCGTATGCCTGTTGCACCGGGTCCAGCCCGTCAAACTCAAAGGGAATAAATCTGTTGCCCGAAAACACGTCGTCGAGAATCTCCATCTTGTCGAGTTCTTCCGCCGTGGGCGTAAAGGGCTCGAAGCTTCGGGCGTTCTCCGCGGTGTAAGACACGATCATGCTCTGGCCGTCGTAGTAGGCGTTCACGATCTCCACCGCTGAAACGCCGGTCTTCTCCGTCTCCACCTCCGCGGGCGTCTCGGTTGCCAGCTCAGCCCGCGGCGCGAGCTGGGCGATGCGCTCATCGTTCCTTCCAAACACATCAAACAGGTTCAGCCCCACCGCCAGCGCCGCGCCCATCAGGGCCAGCGCCGTGATCACGGCGGCCAACAGTCCAAAGGACAGCTTCTTTTTCATGACAGGTTGCGCCTCCTTCGCGCGTATGCCGCGCAGGGCGGCGTCCAGGGCACGGTTGAAGCCCGCGTCCGGCGCGCCAAGGGCGGCCTTGAAATCGTCTCTTTCAAACATCCCCGAACACCTCCTCCGACAGCATCTCCTTCAATCGCATTCGTCCGCGCATGAGCCGCAGCTTCGCGGCGCTCTCGCCGATGCCCAGCATCGTCGCCGTCTCCTTCACCGTGTAGCCCTCGATGTAGTGCAGCAGCACGCACATGCGCTGCTTTTCCTCCAGCGCTGCCAGCGCTTCCCGAAGCCGCGCCAATCGGGGATTCTCCCCGCAGACCGGCGGCTCCGGCAGGGCCTCCATCGGAACGATCCTGCCGCGCTGGCGCTGGATGTCGTGGCAGACATTGATCAGGATGCGGATGAACCAGCCGTCGAAGCGGCTTTCATCGCGCAGCGCACCGCGCTTTTTCCATGCGCGAAGCACCGCCTCCTGCACGGCGTCCTCGCGGTCGGCGGCGACGGACAGCTGCATCCGGCAGACGCGGTAGAGCGTCGGTCGCAGCGCTTCCACGCGGCGGACGAATTCATCGCTGGTCATGTATACATGGCTCCTTCGTGTTTTGAAGCTTCACTTATAAGACCGTTGAGAAGGGGCGGAGGTTACATTTCAAATAACCACGGGGCAAGAATACAAAGATCCTTCACTGCGCTCAGGATGACAGGTTGGCGGTTCCCCGTCGTTGTCAGCCTCAGCGAAGCGAAGGATCTGTGCGATTCGTCTCCAATATCAGTCAAAGCGCGGTCTACCAGACGACCTCCACGCCGTCGTATTTTGCGATGTTCTCGTCCTTCGACACGAGCGGCAGGCCCCGCTCCATGGCCTGAGCGACGATGATGCGGTCAAACGGGTCCTCGTGGATGTGCGGCAGCGCCATGACCCGCGCGCAATCCTCCGGGGTAATGGGGAGGACTTCAATGCCCTGTTCGTTGCACGTATCGACGATCTGCTCGATCGGCTTTGGCAGATCGAGCCGCTTCTCCGCCTTCACCAGCGATGCCTTGATTGCCAGTTCCCACAGAGAAGCGATGCTGATGCTGCAATCGTTCATCAACAAAACTTTTCTGGCCCTTCCGGACAGCTTTTCGCTGTCGCCCAATATCCATAAAAGGACATGTGTATCAAGCAACAGCATCACATATACTCCTTGAAACACGGCAGCGGATCGTCGAAATTATCAGCGACCCATATCTGACCCTTCAATACGTCAAATTGGAGGTTCGTTTTTTTCTGCTGTCCGCCTTCCTGCTTCAAATACAGCTGCTTGATGAAGTCGTCGGCCTGCTTTTTGTTTTCGTCGTTCAGCTTCGCCCAGTATTCGGGCACCCAGTTCGGCATCGCCATGATCCTCACCTCCCGCGCCTTCAGTATACCACGCCCGCGAAAAAATAGCAACACGGCCGCCGGAAACCCGGCGGCCGCGTCTGTCGCGCACGTCACAGCAAATGCGCGCAGACCTTGTCGAAGGAGATGTAGGCGTCGTCACCGACGGCAAATATCTTCTTGTTGATCGGGCAGTTGTCGGTGATCTTGACCAGCGTGTCGCCCACGCGGACGTGGTAGTTCTGGTAGGAGCCCATGAAGCAGGAGAGCTCCACCTTGCAGGGCAGCATGCCCTGATCGGCGATGGCGATGGCCTCGGGGCGCACCACGATCTCGCCGGGGTCGCCTACCTTCACGTTTTTGTCGGTGGCCACGGGCACGTCCACGCCCACGATGTTCACGGCGGCCTCGCCCGTGCTCGCGGCGGAGATGGGCCCCTTCAGGAAGTTGCACTCGCCGATGAAGTCCGCCACGAACTCGCTGTTGGGATGGTAGTAGATCTCGGTCGGGGTGCCCATCTGCGCAATGACGCCGCCCTTCATCAGGATGATGTTGTCGGAGATGGACATGGCCTCGGACTGGTCGTGCGTGACGTAGATGGCCGTGATGCCAAGCGCCTGCTGGATGCGGCGGATCTCCGTGCGCATCTGCACGCGCAGCTTGGCGTCCAGGTTGGACAGCGGCTCGTCGAACAGCAGCACGCCCGGCTCCACCACCAACGCGCGCGCCAGCGCCACGCGCTGCTGCTGGCCGCCGGAGAGCTGGTTGGTCATGCGCTGCTCCATGCCGGAGAGCTCCACCAGCGCCAGGATGTCGGTCACGCGCCGCTGGATCTCGTCCTTGGGCACCTTGCGCAGCCTCAAGCCGTAGGCCACGTTGTCAAACACGTTGTAGTGCGGGAACAGCGCGTAGCTCTGGAACACCATGGCCGTGTCGCGCTTGTTGGGGGTCAGGGCGTTGATGCTCTCGCCGCCCAGGAAAATGTCGCCCTCGTCCGGGCTCTCGAAGCCCGCGATCATGCGCAGGGTGGTGGTCTTGCCGCAGCCGGAGGGACCCAGCAGCGTCACGAAGCTGCCCGGCTCGATGGTCAGGTCCACGTCGTGCACGGCGTAGAAGTCCTTGCCGGTCTTGGGGTCCTTGTAGATTTTGGAAATATGCCGAAGCTCAACGCCCTTGGGCTGTTTAACATGCATATCCGCCATGCTCATTCAGCCTCCTTTATAATCTTACTGGTGCCGAAGTACTTGATGATGACATTCATCAGCAGCACCGATCCGTAGGTGATCGCGATCAGTATCGTCGCGAACGCGCATGCGATGCCGAAGGAGCCCTTCTCCGCGAATTCGTTGATCTGCACGGTGATCAGCAGGAAGCTGGGCGTCACCAGCAGTATGATGGCGGAGATGGCGGTGATGGAGCGCACGAAAGCGGTCACCAAGCCGGAGAGGAACGAATCCTTGATCAGCGGCAGCGTGACGGACGTAAACACCTTCAGGCTGCCCGCGCCCATGTCATAGGCCGATTCCTCGATGGACTTGTCGATCTGCCGCAGCGCGGAGATGCCGCTGCGCGTGCCGGTGGGCAGCGAGCGCACCACGAACACGATCACGAGGATCACGCCCGTGCCGTACAGGCCCTGCAAGAAGCCCGTGCGGAACATGCCGCCCGCGAAGCCGCGGATGTAGCCGATGCCCAGCACCGTGCCGGGCACAGCCATCGCCAGCATCGAGGTGAACTCGATGAAGCCCTTGGCCTTGAACTTCTTTTTCACCACCAGGTAGGAGATGATCATGGACAGCAGCGCCGTGACGGGCGCGGCGATCAGCGACAGCACGAACGAATCCTTGAACGCCTTGAGGCCCTTGTACTTCTTGAACACCTGCACGAACCACTTGGTGGTCAGGTGGAAGTCGTAGCCCCAGGTCTTGAACAGCGCGCCGAACGGCACGCAGACGTACATCAGGATCACGAACAGCGCCATCATCGAGCACAGGATCGTCAGCGGCGTCGTCACGCTCCGGTCCTCAATCAGCATGCGCGCGCGGCTGGCCTTGCCGGTCAGCGTGGCGGCGGTCTTGCTCTCCAGATAGTACTTCTGCACCATGAACATCACCATCGTGATGCCCAGCAGCACCACGGCCATCGCGCACGCGCCGTTCTTGTCGTAGGCGCCGGTGATCTGCAGGTAGATCGTGGTCGCCAGCGTATCGTAGCTGCCGCCGATGATCATGGGGTTGGCGAAGTCGGCGATAGACTCAATGAACGTCACCAGGAACGCGTTGCCGATGCCGGGCAGCAGCAGCGGCAGCGTCACCGAAGTGAACACCTTGAAGCGGCTGGCACCCATGTCGCGCGCGGCCTCCTCCATCGAGGGATCGATGTTCTTGAGCAGCCCGCGGAACATCATGTAGCACACCGGGAAGAACGTCATCGTCTGCACGATGGCGATGCCCCAGAAGCCGTAGACGTTGTTGTCGTAGATGTGCAGCAAAAAGCGCGTGATGATGCCGGCCTTGCCGAAGAGCATGATCATCGACAGCGACAGCACGAACGGCGGCGACACGACGGGCAGCATCGACACGACCTTGAAAAGCCCCGCCATAAACTTCGTGCGCACCTTCACGTAGACCTCGACATACGCGAACAGCAGGCCGATGGCCGCCGACAGGATGCCCACCAGGAAGCCCACCTTCAACGTATTGGAGATGGCGATGATGAAGCTGCGCTTGCCGTACAGCGTGGCGTCCAGGAACACGATCAGAAGCAGGTTCAGCGCGAACACCACCAGCACCGTCACCGACGTGCGGATCATCAGCTTCTTGCGCAGCGCCTTCTGCTCCAGCTCGTCGTTGGACCTGACGTTCGAATAGCGCATCATGCCGTCGTACATCCGGTAGCATACCGGAACGAGCACGATCGCCTCCACCAGCATGATGACCGTCCAGCTCAGGAAGCCTCCGCTGAACGCGCTCTGCAGGAACCGGGCGACGCAGCCGCTTGGGTCGAACACCGCGCAGACGTAAGCGGCCACCGCCAGAAGCGGCAGCACCAGCGACAGCACCGGCATCGCCCTGCACAACCCTTGCGCGAGCCCGCCGCCCGCCGCGTTCTCCGAGCGCGCGAGCGCCAGTCCGGCGGCCGCGGCGATCAGGCTCGCCAGCAGGCCGATGAACAGAGCCTTGCCGAGCGCGCCGGCAAACACGTTCTCGCCGAATATGCCGGAGAAGAACTGCGAGGTGACGCCCGTTTCTGCGGAATAGAAGCTGTCCACCAGCAGGATGGCCAGCGGATAGAGTATGAATATCGCCAGGAATGTAATCAGAAGCACAATGGTTGTGACCATTACGGGATCGGCCAGCAGCTTGCGCCTGTCCAACGCCGCGCCCTGTCCCTTTGCCATGTGCCGCACCCCCTTATGTATGAATCCCAATGAGGGGGATGGTGCCGGGCACCATCCCCCTCAGGTAGCTCGCCCGGATTGTCCGGTCGAACGCGTTATTCGGTCTGGAAGCGGTCGTCCGCGGCGTCGCCCAGAGCAGTCATGACCTCCTCGATGTAGGTGG
>CACYET010000044.1 GCA_902773515.1 uncultured Eubacteriales bacterium
GGTCTTGTTCCCGGCGATGCCGTCGGCCTTGCCGCACTCGTAGCCCAGCGCGTTCAGCGCCTCCTGCACGCGCGCCACGACCGCCCGGTTCCTGTTGTAGATCATGAGATCCTGGTTCGCGTCGTACTCCGCGCCGCAGGTTGCCACCGACAGCGCGATCAGCGCCGCGAGGATCAGGGCGACGATCTTTCTCATGGTCTTATCCCCTTCCTGCTGTAATGTATGTTTCAGCGCCCCTCCAGCGCCCGGGCGATGGCCTCGGCGGCAATCTGCTCGTCCTCGCCGTCGGCCAGGATCGCGAGCGCGTCGCCGCGGCGGCAGGGCACGGACAGGATCCCGATCAGCGAATCCAGCAGCACCCGCTTGCCCGCGTACTCCATCTCCAGCTGCGCGGCGTAGCGCTCGGCGATGCCCGCCAGCATGGCCGCCACGTCCGGCGTCAGGTTGTCTGCGCAATTGAACACCGCTTCTGTGCGAAACATGATTCTCCCCTTCTCTCGTGTCTACAGTTCGCTCTCTTCCCCGCCGCGCAGCTTTTGCGCGATCTGGCCGAGCCTTCTAAGGCGCGCGCTGACGCCCGACTTGCCCAGCGGCGGGTCCATCTGCTCGCCCAGCTCCGCCAGCGGCATCTCCGGGTTGTTCGCCCGGGCGATGGCCATGTCGCGAAGGGAGGCGGGCAGCTTGTCCACCCCGAGCTTCGCGTCGATCAGGCGGATGTCCCGGATCTGGGCCTCGGCGGCGCTGACGGCGCGGTTGATGTTGGAGTTGTCGCAGTTCAGCTGCCGGTTCACCCGGTTGCTGACCTCCTTCTTCACCCGCACGTTTTCAAACGCCAGCATCGCGCCGCTGGCCCCCAGCAGCGAGAGCATGTCCGAGATATCCTCGGCACGCTTCAAGTATAGCACATACTTCGATTTCCTGCACGTCTTTTTAACATTCAACTCAAAATAGCCTAATTGTTGCGCAATAAAGTCCGCCATGTCCTCGTTTTCCAGCGTGATTTCCAGATGATAGCGTCTGTCGGGATGGTTGACCTCACCGCGCATCAGGAAAGCCGCTCGGACAAACGCCTTTTTGCAGCAAGCGAAGCGCACGGTTTCCGGATCCGGCAAGATGCGCAACCCAAAGGGGCCGGTCTCATCCAGCAACCGCAGCGCGTCCAGCAGCTTCAGCGCGTCCTCTTCCGGCACCGCCAGCTGATAGCGGGTTTGTCGGTTCAGCGCGTCTCCGGAGAGCGTGCGGATCTGGCCGATGATGCCGTAGAACTGCTTGAGCATGCCAAAATAACGCCGCACGATGGCCGCGTCCGTAGCGGTGATCGTCACCGCGTAGCGGTTTCTGCCGCGCCAGGCGATGCTGCCATTGGCGCACATGAGCACGGCCGTCAACTCGCTGCGCGCGCAGCAGGCGTCCGTCACGCCCTGCCGCGCCAGCTCGCCCCGCACATCCGACGCGAACGACATGGCCTACGCATCCTCCCCGATCACGCGCACCTCGGTCTCCAGCGCCACGCCGTAGCGCGCCCGGACCTCGTCCTGCACGATCCGAATCAGGGCGAGTATGTCCGCGGCCGTTGCCCCGCCGGTGTTCACGATGAAGCCCGCGTGCTTTTCGCTCACCTGCGCGCCGCCGACGCTTCGGCCCTTCAGGCCCGCGCCCTCGATCAGCGCCCCGGCGAAGTAGCCCTCCGGGCGCTTGAAGGTGCTGCCCGCGCTGGGGTAGTTCAGCGGCTGCTTGTCGCGGCGGCGGGCGTTCAACTCGCGCATCCGCGAAGCGATGGCCTGCGGGTCGTCCTCCGTCAGCGCAAACCGCGCCGACAGCACCACGCCGCCCTCGCGAAGCGGCCGGGTCGTGCGGTAGCCCATGTCCATCTCCTCGCGCGTCAGCGTCGCGACCGCGCCGTCCGTGAGCACCTCGGCGTCGATCAGCACGTCCGACAGCTGCCCGCCGTAGGCCCCGGCGTTCATCGCGCAGCCGCCGCCCAGCGTGCCGGGGATGCCGGAGGCGAACTCCAGCCCGGAGAGGCCCTCGGCCTGCGCGAACGCCGCCACGCGCGCCAGCGACGCGCCCGCCTGGGCCGTCACGACATTCCCGTCGCGCGTGATCGCGCCCATGCCCTCGCCCAGCGCCACCACCAGGCCCCGCACGCCGCCGTCGCGCACGATCAGGTTGGAGCCGTTGCCGACCACGTACGCCGGCGCGTCCAGCGCCTTCGCCGCCGCCAGCGCCCGCGCGACCTGTTCGCCGCTCTCCGGCAGGAACAGCACGTCCGCGGGCCCGCCCACGCGAAACGTCGTGTGGCGGGACATGGGCTCGTTTTTGAGGATCTGATCGCTCCGCGCGAAGGCGGAGAGGGCTTGAATCAACTGTTCCATATTGCCTCCGAAAGACGCTGCGTTCGTTCGATTGATCGTCGTGTTGTGCAAAATCACAAGGTACAGATCCTTCGCTTCGCTCAGGATGACAAACCGCGCGCCGCCCTGTCATTCTGAGCGAAGCGAAGCCGCAGGCGAAGCGCAGTCGAAGAATCTGTAGGTTCCGTATTCAGCGCTCGTCTCGGTCGTGTATCCACTCAAAATCAGAAGTTGAAGTATATAAATGGATTATAGCTCCCCACCGCCACGTAGGAGATGGAAATGAACGTCAGTGCCAGCAGCGCCACGGCGCCGGCGACCTTCATCCAGTTCGCGGGCACGTGCAGCCGATCCCGCAGGAACTCGGGCACCGGCAGGCTGAACAGCACGCCCGCGGCCAGGAACGGGCCGTATTCCCGCAGGAACGCTCCCGTCAGGCCGTTGTACAGCGGCGCGCCGCCCAGGCCGAACATCGATCCATAGAATATGCGCGCCACGTGCAGGTTATCCGAGCGGATCATCACCGTGATGGTGACCACCATCAGCATGGCGTAGAAGTGGCCCACGGCATGCTTGCTCATCCACTTGCCCAGGCCCGTGAAGCGCTCGACGACCAGCATCACGCCGAAGCCGAAGCCCCAGAGGAAGTAGGTCCAGGCCGCGCCGTGCCACAGGCCGGTGAGCGTCCAGACGATCATCATGTTCATGACCAGCCGGGGCTTCGACACGCGGCTGCCGCCCAGCGGGATGTACAGGTAGTCGCGGAACCACGTGCCCAGCGAGATGTGCCAGCGGCTCCAGAACTCCGCCACGCTCTTGCAGATGAAGGGATAGGTGAAGTTCTCCAGAAAGTGAAAGCCGAACATGCGGCCCAGGCCGATGGCCATGTCGGAGTAGCCGGAGAAGTCGTAGTAGACCTGCATCAGGTACGCGCAGGCCGCCAGCCACGCGCTGACGACGGACAGGTCCTTTGTCTCCAGCGCGAACGCCGTGTCCACCAGCAGGCCCAGGTTGTTGGCCAGCAGCATCTTCTTGCACAGGCCGCGCATGAAGCGCACCGTGCCCTCGATGAAGTCGTCGAGGTTCTCGCGGCGGTTCTCGATCTCGTCCGCCACGGTCTGGTAGCGCACGATGGGGCCCGCGATCAGCTGCGGGAAGAACGATATGTACAGGCAGACGTTGATCAGGTTCTTCTGCACCTTGCCGTGGCCGCGGTAGACGTCGATCACGTAGCTCATGGCCTGGAAGGTGAAGAACGATATGCCGATGGGCAGCGTGATCTGCGGCACGGGCAGGCGCAGCGAAAACCACATATTCAGGCTGTTCATCAGGAACATCAGGTACTTGAACACGCCCAGCAGGCCGAGGTTGAACACCACCATCAGCGTGAGCGCGAGCTTCGCCTTCTTTTTATCCTCGCGGACCTTGTCCACCCACAGGCCGAACAGCCAGTTCATCGCGATGGAGGCCATCATGATCGGGAAGAACTTGGGCGCGCCGAAGGCGTAGAAGCCCAGGCTCATCAGCGACAGGAACACGTTGGCCGCCCTGCGCCACCTTTTGAGGATGAAATAGCCGATCAGCACCACCGGCATGAAGTAGAACAAAAACTCGATGCTGGAAAAGACCATCTGTCAGTCTCCTTGAGCGCATAATAAACTATGGTATATTATAGCTTAATCAGGCGCGTTTGTCCATCCCAAAAGCCTTTCCCACAGGGGAAGGCAAAAATACAGGGGTGATATTGACATAACGCGCAAACCAGTGTATGCTATTCTCAACCAATAATTGACACAGGGAGGCATATCCATGAAGATGTATTCCATTTACGATCCCGAGTTCAAGGCCTACGGACAGGTGTTGGAGGGGTACGACACGAAGGAGCTGCTGGAGGCGATGATGAAGATCGACCTGCCGGAGGGCGTGAACTACGAGCCCGGCATCGACGCGCTTGAAGCCTGTGCCATCTATCCCGTGCTGCGCGACCGCGCCTACGGCGGCATGCCCATCCAGCTGGGCCTGTGCTGGGGCCACAACACGAAGCTGAACTGCCTGGAGTACCACCGCGACAGCGAAGTGAACATCGGCACGCACGACTTCGTGCTGCTGCTGGCCAAGCAGGACCAGATCGTGGACGGCGTGGTGGACACCGCGCTGGTCAAGGCGTTCCGCGTGCCCGCGGGCGTGCCGGTGGAGGTGTTCGGCACCAGCCTGCACTACGCGCCCTGCCACACCAACGCCGCCGACGGCTTCCGCGTGGCCATCGTGCTGCCGAAGGGCACCAATACCGCCAAGCCCGACTTCGCGCCCGTCAGCGAGGAGGACAAGTGGATGACCGCCTGCAACAAGTGGCTGCTGGCCCATCCCGAGTCCGCCGAAGCCAAGTCCGGCGCGCACATCGGCCTGAAGGGTGCAAACATCGATATCGCGTAAGCGAAGCCGACACGGATCGCGGCGTCGCCCCACGGGGCGACGCCGCACTTTCGTTTTATCGGGTTGACTTTCTCCGATCACTTTGATATAATTATCCCAAAATTTAACACATTCGGCAAGCTTTTGCCGCGAAGGAGGCTTTTCTATGAAGCGGATGCGTTTACTGGCCCTCGTACTGGCGGCGGTGCTGCTGGCAGGCTTTCTGCCCGTCGCCGATCGCGCGGCCAAGGCCGACGGCGCGCTGGAGTACTGGATCGGCGTGGACGTGAAGAACCAGCGCACCACGATCTACCGCGTGGCGGACAACAGCGTGGTACACCGCTGGCTGTGCACCACCGGCGCATCCAGCACGCCGACGCCCCAGGGCGTCTTCTACCTGCCCGCGGCCCGGGGCTCCGAGCGCCAGGAGTGGTTCGCGTTCACCGGCACCTATGTCAAGTACGCCGTGCGCTACACGGCCCGCCTCTACTTCCACTCGGTGCTGTTCAAGCGCAAGGACGACAACGCCATGAAGGTCGCCACGCTGCGCCACCTGGGCCACAAGGGCTCCGCGGGCTGCGTCCGGCTGGAGGTGCAGCACGCGAAGTGGATCTGCAACAACTGCCCCACCGGCACGATGGTGGTGATCCACAATGGCGTGGACGACCCGCGCATCACCGGCATCCTCGGCGGACCCGCCGGGATCGAGACCACGCCCTCGCTGCCCGCGCCGCCCATCGTGGTGGGCCTGACGCTGGCTCCGGCCGGGCCGATCACGCTGAACCGGGGCGAGACCTTGCAGCTGAGCTGCGCCGTCGAGCCCGCGAACGCCGCCACCGCCCTGCGCTGGAAGAGCAGCAAGAAGAAGTACGCGACCGTGGATGAGAACGGACTGGTGACCGCCGTGGGCAACGGCACATCGACCATCACCGTCACCGCGTCCAACGGCGTGAAGACCTCGGTGCAGGTCAATTCCGTGGACAACTCCGCCGCCCGCAGCGTCGCGATCAACGCCGACAGCACCGTGTACGTGAACGTCGGCGAGACCCTGCAGCTGGGCGCGACGGTCGACCCCGCCGCGGCGGCGGTCGGGCTGACCTGGAAGAGCAGCCGCCAGCGCGTGGCGGCCGTGGACGGCAGCGGTCTCGTCACCGGCCTGTCAAAGGGCACGGCGAAGATCACCGTGATGACCTCGAACCGCAAGAAATCCACCGTGACGGTGAAGGTGCTCGACCCCAACGCGCCCGCGGGCGTGGCGATCGTCGAGCCGGGGCCGATCACGCTGCACGTCGGCGAGACGGCCCAGCTGAGCGCCGCGCTCATGCCCGCGACCGCCAGGAGCGCGTTCACGTGGACGAGCTCGCGCAAGCGCGTGGCCGTCGTGGACGGCAGCGGCCTCGTCACCGCCGTGAAGAAGGGCACGGCGAAGATCACCGTGAAGACGGCGAACAAGAAGAAGGCCACGATCGTGATCAACGTGGTGGATTGACGGAACTGTATCGATAAAGATCCTTCGCTTCGCTCAGGATGACTGGTTGGCGGAAAAGGCAGCAGTGTCATCCTGAGCAGAGCGAAGGATCTTTTCTATCCCGTTTATTGACAGCCGCACCGCGATTTGGTAAAATGACACCAATGACGCATTCGCGGCCCCGCCGCGGATGAAAGGAGCGCATCCCATGAGACACCTGCGTTTTCTGGCGCTGCTGCTGGCCGCGACGCTGCTGGCCGTCGGCCTCACGCCCCTGCTGTCCCCCGCCGGGGCCGAAGGCGAAGCCCTGCCCTACTGGATCGGCGTGGACGTGAAGAACCAGCGCGTCACCGTCTACAGCACCGCCGACAACGCCGTGCTGCACCGCTGGCTGTGCTCCACCGGCACCAGCAGCACCCCCACGCCCACCGGCATATACACCATCCCCGCCGGGCGCAACACGAACCGCAAGGAGTGGTACAAGTTCGGCGGCGTCTACGTGAAGTGGGCCACGCGCATCACCGGCGGCATCTACTTCCACTCGGTGCTGTTCTCGAAGGCCAACGACAGCACGATGCAGGTGAACACGCTCAAAAAGCTGGGCCACAGCGCGTCCCACGGCTGCATCCGGCTGGAGGTCTCCAACGCGAAGTGGATCAGCGACAACATTGCCACCGGCACGAAGGTCATCATCCACAGCGGCGTGGACGACTCCCGCATCACCTCCGCGCTGGGCGGCAGCGCGGGCGTGGAGGTCACGCCGTCGATGCCCGCGCCGCCCTCGGTGCAGGCGCTGGTGCTGGACCAGGCCGGGCCGATCACGCTGAACCGGGGCGAGGTACTGCAGCTGAACTGCGCCGTCCTGCCGGAGGGCGCGGGCACCAGCCTCAGCTGGCGCACCAGCAAGCGGAGGTGCGTCACCGTGTCCTCCACGGGCCTCGTCACCGCCGTGGGCGACGGCGCGGCGACCATCACCGTCACCGCGTCCAACGGCGTGAAGACCTCGGTGCTGGTCCATTCCGTGGACAGCACCGCCGCCCGCAGCGTGGCGATCAACGCCGACAGGATCGTCTATGTGAACGTCGGCGAGGCGCTGCAGCTGGGCGCGACGGTCGAGCCCGCCACGGCCGTGTCCGGGCTGACCTGGAAGAGCAGCCGCCCGCGCTATGCCGTTGTGGACGCCAACGGCCTCGTGACCGGCGTCGCAAAGGGCTCGGCGAAGATCACCGTGACGACCTCGAACCGCAAGAAGTCCACCGTGACGGTGAAGGTGCTCGACCCCTACGCGCCCGCCGGCGTGGCGATCGCCCAGCCGGGACCGATCACGCTGCACGTCGGCGAGACGGCGCAGCTGAGCGCCGCGCTCACGCCCGCGACCTCGCAGACCACGCTCACGTGGACGAGCTCGCGCGCGCGCGTGGCCATCGTGGACGGCAACGGCCTCGTCACCGCCGTGAAGAAGGGGCGGACCAAGGTCACGGTGCGCACCGCCAACAAAAAGCGAGCCGCGATCATCATCAACGTGGTGGAATGACGAATCCGCACACATCAAAAGCCCCGCGCCGAAGCGCGGGGCTCTGTTTTGTCTTTACCGCCTGCCGAGGATCTTCTCGGCGATGTTGTTCGGGACCTCCTCGTAGTGGGCGAACTGCATCGTGTAGGTGCCGCGGCCCTGGGTCTTGCTGCGCAGGTCCGTAGCGTAGCCGAACATCTCCGACAGCGGCACGATGCCGTCGATCGAGTGCATGCCGGCGTGGGCGTCCATGCCGGTCACGCGGCCGCGGCGGGCGCTGATGTCGCCCATCACGTCGCCCATGTACTCGTCGGGCACGACGACCTCGATCTTCATCATCGGCTCCAGCAGCGCGGAGTCGGCCTTGCGCAGGGCCTCCTTGAACGCCATCGAACCGGCGATCTTGAACGCCATCTCGCTGGAGTCCACCTCGTGATAGCTGCCGTCCAGCAGGTCCACGCCGAAGTCCATCACCTCGTAGCCGCCGACGCTGCCGCTGAGCGCGGCCTCGCGGATGCCCTGGTCGATCGCGGGGATGAACTCCTTGGGGATCACGCCGCCGACGATCTTGTTGTTGAACTCATAGCCGCTGCCGGGCTCGCGCGGATAGATCTCGATCACGCAGTGGCCGAACTGGCCGTGGCCGCCGGTCTGGCGCACGTAGCGGCCCTCGGCCTTCGCGCGCCTGCGGATGCACTCCTTGTAGGCCACCTGGGGCTTGCCGACCGTGGCCTCCACGCGGAACTCGCGCAGCAGGCGGTCCACGATGATCTCCAGGTGCAATTCGCCCATGCCGGCGATGATCGTCTGGCCGGTGGACTCGTCGGTGTAGGTCTTGAAGGTGGGGTCCTCCTCGGCCAGGCGCACCAGCGCCAGGCTCATCTTGTCCTGGCCGGCCTTGGTCTTGGGCTCGATGGCCACGCGGATGACCGGCTCGGGGAACTCCATGCTCTCCAGGATGATCGGCTTGCCCTCCACGCACACGGTGTCGCCGGTGGTGGTCTCCTTCAGGCCCACGACGCCCGCGATGTCGCCCGCGCGGATCTCGTCGATCTCCTCGCGATGGTTCGCGTGCATGCGCAGGATGCGGCCCACGCGCTCGCGCTTACCCTTGGTGGAGTTGTAGACGTAGCTGCCCGTCTTCAGCGTGCCGGAATAAACGCGCATGAAGGCCAGCTTGCCCACGAACGGGTCCGCCATGATCTTGAACACCAGCGCGGAGAACGGCGCGTCGTCGTCGGCCTCGCGCTCTACCTCGCCCTCCTTGCCGGGGCGGGTGCCCTTCACCGGCGGGATGTCGATGGGCGAAGGCAGGTAGTCCACGATGGCGTCCAGCAGCGGCTGCACGCCCTTGTTGCGGTAGGAAGTGCCGCACAGCACCGGGTTCAGCTTGCCGTCGATGGTGCCCTTTCTGAGGCCGAGCATGATCTCCTTCTGGGTCAGCTCCTCGCCGTCCAGATACTTCATCATCAGCTCGTCGTCGCACTCGGCGGCGGCCTCCACCATCTTGGCGTGGTACTCCTCGGCCATCTCCTGAAGGTCGGCGGGGATCTCCGTCTCGTCCATGGTGGTGCCCATCTCGTCCACGTAGATCTCGGCCTTCATCTTGACCAGGTCCACCAGGCCGACGAACTTGTCCTCGGCGCCGATGGGGATCTGGATCGGCACGGCGTTGGACTGCAGGCGCTCCTTCATCATGTTCACGACGCGGAAGAAGTCCGCGCCCACGATGTCCATCTTGTTGACGTACGCCAGGCGGGGCACGTGATACTTGCTGGCCTGGCGCCAGACCGTCTCGGACTGGGGCTCCACGCCGCCCTTGGCGCAGAACACGGAGACCGCGCCGTCCAGCACGCGCAGCGAGCGCTCCACCTCGACGGTGAAATCGACGTGGCCGGGGGTGTCGATCAGGTTGATCTGGTGCCCTCGCCATTCACAGGTCGTCGCCGCGGAGGTGATGGTGATGCCGCGCTCCTGCTCCTGCTCCATCCAGTCCATCGTGGCCATGCCTTCATGCACCTCGCCGATGCGGTGGGTGCGGCCCGTGTAGTACAGGATGCGCTCGGAAGTCGTGGTTTTGCCGGCATCGATGTGCGCCATGATGCCGATATTGCGTACATGATCCAGTGAATGTGTCCTTGCCACAGTCAAATTCCTCTTTCTTTAAGTCTAGGACACTGGGATGGTTGAATCTTAACAGTGTCCCATAGAACCATCAGCACGCATAGTGCGTGCTGATGAATGGGGTTATGCGATTCGCGAAACCCGCATTTGCGGCGTTTCGATTACCAGCGATAGTGCGCAAACGCCTTGTTGGCCTCGGCCATCTTGTGCATATCCTCGCGGCGCTTCACGGCGTTGCCGGTGTTGTTGGCGGCATCCATGATCTCGCCGGCCAGGCGATCGGACATCGTACGCTCGCCGCGCTTGCGGGCGAACATCACCAGCCAGCGCAGGGCCAGGGTCTGGCGGCGCTCCGGGCGAATCTCGATCGGCACCTGGTAGGTGGAACCGCCGACGCGGCGGGCCTTGACTTCCATGGCGGGCATGATGTTGGCGATGGCCTGGTTGAAGACCTCCATGGCATCCTTGCCCGTCTTGGCCGCGACGGTTTCAAAGGCGTCGTAGCACACGGCCTGCGCGATGCCGCGCTTGCCGTCATACATAACCTGATTGATCAGCTTGGTGATAATGGTCGTTCCGTATACCGGATCCGGAAGCACTTCGCGCTTCGGGATAAATCCACGTCTGGGCATTGTTGTCCCTCCCTAAATCCTGATGGTTCGTCCGCGCCGGGGCGGACGCAAGAAATCTACAAACGTTAAAGTGAACGAGAAACAGGTAAAAGCTCGCGCGAAAGTTGGCGCTTTCGCCTTCGCCCGACCCTCCGGCCCCACGCGCATATTCCCACGTTCCAAATGGACCATGCGCCCGGATG